>CAZKRB010000013.1:0-51024 GCA_964555065.1 uncultured Syntrophus sp. | reverse complement strand
GAGATAAACGAGGATTTCATGGAGCCGGCGCAGATAGGCAGCCGCCTCCTCGGCGCTGCGCATATCGGGTTCGCTGACGATTTCGATGAGGGGCACGCCGGTGCGGTTGAGATCCACGTAGCTCCACGGATTATGGGCGTCATGAATCAGCTTGCCCGCATCCTCCTCCATGTGGATGCGGGTCAGGCCGATCCGCTTCTTCCCGCCCTCCACTTCGATGTCCACATGGCCGAATTCCGCCAGGGGATAGGCATACTGGGAAATCTGGTATCCCTTGGGCAGATCGGGATAGAAGTAATTCTTCCGGGCAAAGCTGCATTCCTCGTTGATCCGGCAGGAGGTGGCCAGAGCCATCTTCATCCCGAATTCCACCACTTTCCGGTTCAGGACGGGCAGCACGCCGGGCATCCCCAGACAGACCGGGCAGGTGTGCTGGTTGGGGGCGGCGCCGAATCTGGTGGAGCAGCCGCAGAAGATCTTCGATTCCGTAAGGAGCTGGGCATGGACTTCCAGCCCGATGACAGGTTCGTATTCCATCAGAGGTTCGGCCTCCTTTTTTCGTTTTGGGCGCTCTTTTCGTAGGCGGAGGCAATCTGGATGAGTTTGCCCTCCTCAAAATGCCCCGCCAGAAACTGCACGCCGATGGGCAGCCCGCCCTGAGAATAGCCGCAGGGGACAGAAATTCCGGGGATGCCCGCCAGGTTTGCGGAAATGGTGAAGATGTCGGACAGGTACATCTGCATGGGATCATCGGTTTTCTCGCCGATTTTGAAGGCAGGCGTCGGGGTCGTGGGGGTCAGGATCACGTCGCAGCTCTGCAGGGCCGTTTCGAAATCCCCCTTGATGAGCGACCGGACCTGGGAGGCCTTCTTGAAGTAGGCGTCATAATAGCCGGAGGAGAGGGAGTAGGTCCCCAGCATGATGCGCCGCTTCACCTCGGCGCCGAAGCCCGCCGAGCGCGTTTTTTTGTACATATCGAGCAGGTCCCGGCATTCGGAGGCGCGGAATCCGTACTTGACGCCGTCATAGCGGGCCAGGTTGGAGCTGGCCTCCGCCGGGGCGATGATGTAATAGACGGCCACGCAGAATTCCGTATGGGGCAGGGAGATTTCGCGGCATTTCGCCCCCATCCCTTCCACGGTCTTGATGGCCTGTTCGACGGCCGCCCGCACTTCCGGATCGATCCCCTCGATGAAGTACTCCTTCGGAATGCCCACCGTCCAGCCTTCGACGCCGCGGTTCAGGAAAGCGCGGTAGTCGGGAACCTCCACAGGAACCGAGGTGGACTCCCGGGGGTCATGGCCGGCAATGGTGTTCAGGAGAATGGCGCAGTCCTCCACATCCTTGGTGAAGGGGCCGATCTGGTCGAGGGAGGAGGCGAAGGCGATGAGTCCGAAGCGGGAGACCCGGCCATAGGTGGGCTTCATCCCGACGACACCGCAGAGGGCGGCTGGCTGGCGGATGGAGCCGCCCGTATCCGATCCGAGGGCGGCGATGCACTCATCGGCGGCGACTGCGGCAGCAGAGCCTCCGCTGGAGCCGCCCGGGATTCGCTCCAGGTCCCAGGGATTGCGGGTAACCCCGTAATAGGAGGTCTCCGTCGACGACCCCATGGCGAATTCATCCATGTTCGCCTTGCCCGTGAAGACCGCTCCCGCCTCGCGCAGTTTGACGACGACCGTCGCATCGTAAGGCGGAACGAACGTTTCCAGGATGCGGGAGCCGCAGGTGGTCCGGAATCCCTGCGTGCAGTAAATGTCTTTCAGGGCAAGGGGAATGCCGGTCAGGGGCTGGAGTTCGCCTGCCCGGATCCGCTCATCGGCTTTCCCGGCCTCTTCCAGGGCCGACTCCCGCATCAGGGTAATGTAGGCATGGACCCTCTTTTCCACGGAATCGATCCGGTCAAAGACGGACTGAACAATCGCCGTCGAGGTCGCTTCACCCCGCCGGATTTTCTCCTGCAACGCGTGAATCGTTAATGAATAAAGTTCCATAGGCTCCTCATGTATAGTCTGACCGCGACGAACCCGGGAGGTTCCTGCCGAAACCCGCCCGCCGGTCGTCCGTCCCGGGCCTCGCTGGGGAAGGGTTACTCGATCACCCTGGGGACCCGGAAGAATTCACCTCGCGGATCCGGCGCATTGGCCAGGGAATGCTCCTGGCTGAGGGACTCCTGGACCTTGTCGTCGCGGAAGGCGTTGGTCAGGGCAATGGCATGACTGAGAGGCTCCACCCCGGAGGTATTCACCCCATTGAGCTTTTCCATGTAAAGCAGGATTTCATTCAACTGACCCGTGAATGTTTCCTCTTCGGTTTCAGAAAATTCCAATCGCGCCAGGTGGGCGACATAGGCCACTTCTTCCCTTGTAATCTTCACGGCAACTCACCTCGAATTTCCAGCAAATTTCCGGTCTTTCCCGCGCCGGATCGCTGTTGACGCAAAAGTTACCCCTATCATAAATATCGGGGAAAGGCAAAAGATTTCCCTGGAGGGGTCGGGGAGAAGCGGTCGATGTACATCGGAAATAATCGCCGTTATTTCAACACTCGGCAAAACGCCGGCCGTGTCGGCGGAGGGATCCGCTCCTCGCCGCCGGCCGCTCCCTGCTGCCCCCCTTGCGCCGCCTATCTCTCGCGACGCTTCGCTCCTCCCGGATCGAGGAGGGGAAACATCCCCCTTATTCAGGATAGGCAAGATCCCCCTCTTCCCGCCGGCCGCAGTCTTTTACGATGCCGAATTTCCCGCCTTTTCCGCCCTGCCACCGGCTTTTCCCACCATGATAAATCCATTGACAATCCTTTGGCTTCGCATATATAAACGGCCATGAATTATCAGGAGCAGGGCGGGTAATGTTTAATATCGGCATGCCGGAACTTATCTTAATCGTCATCATCGCGCTGCTGGTCGTCGGACCGAAGCGGCTGCCCGATGTGGCCAAATCTCTGGGAAAAGGCCTGGCCGAGTTCCGAAAAACGGCGGAGGATGTAACCGACAGCCTCAAGGGCACCCTGGAGGACAGTGAACCGCCGTCGTCCGCCAAGCTCAAGAACAGCGGGGGCAAGGATGTTTCCGGGGAGAAGCAGGAGGGGAAACCCGCCACCGAACCTTCTTCCCCGTCCCGGGACGAATCGCCGTAAACATGGCCGGACAACCTCTCATCCTCCGGCTGAACGTTGTGATCGAAACGGCCCCATCTCCGGGGATTCGTCCCCCTGCGCATTAATCGCCCCGGAATGAGTTCCTCGGAAATATTTTATGACCCTGTCCGCCGATGATAAGCTCCCCTTGACGACCCACCTGGAAGAATTGCGGAAGCGCCTGGTTCGCGTCCTCATTGCCCTCGCCGTCGGCTTCAGTCTCTGCTATTATTTGAAGGAATGGCTCTTTGACGTGGTAACCCGACCGCTGGTGGCGGTCCTGCCCAAGAACAGCTTCATGATCTTCACCTCGCTGCCCGAGGCTTTTTTCACCTACATGAAGGTCGCCTTTTTTTCGTCGCTGATCCTGACGAGCCCCTATATCCTTTACGAGATCTGGAAATTCGTTTCTCCCGGCCTCTATCCCCGGGAAAAGAAATATGTCGCTCCCTTCGTCTTTTTTTCAACCCTGCTGTTTGCCGGCGGCGTGACGTTCGGATACTTTATCGCCCTTCCGCCCGCCTTTAAATTCTTCGTCTCCTTTTCCACCGATTTCCTCAAGCCCATGGTTTCCATGCGGGAGTACCTTACCCTGGCCTTGAAATTTCTGCTGGCCTTCGGACTCTGCTTCGAGCTGCCGGTTTTTGTCTTTTTCCTGGCCAGGATCGGCCTCGTCAACGCCCGAATGCTTTCCTCTCAGCGGCGCTATGCCATCCTGGTCATCTTCATTGTGGCGGCCCTGCTCACGCCGTCGCCGGACGTGGTCAGCCAGGTCCTGATGGCCCTTCCCCTCATGATCCTCTACGAGATCAGCATTGTGGTTGCCCGGTTCGCCGGACGCAAACCCCTCGGCACTGCCGATAAAGCAGCGGCCAAAAGCAGCGGCAAGGCTGGAGAAGATGCGCCTGAAACGTCCGGGGCGGAAGATGCTTAAGGCTCTCCCGAATCCCCTGCGGGGGAAGCATCGCGCCGCCGGCGGCATCTTGATCGTGCTGATCCTGGGGGTCCTGCTGATCCTGCTGGTGGGAAGCAGCATTCTCTATTATGTGGTTCTCCGCGATCTGCCCAGCATCGCCGCCCTGAAGGAATACCGGCCAAGCATCACCACCCGGGTCTATGCGGACAACAACGAGCTGATCGATGAATTCTATCTGGAAAACCGCAAGCTGATCAAAAGCAGCGAGATTCCGTCCGTGGTCATCCACGCCTTTCTCTCCGCCGAGGACGCCCGGTTTTTTGAGCACCGCGGTTTTGACATACAGAGCATTTCCCGGGCCTTCTTCAAGAATCTCCAGGCGGGAAGGATTGTCCAGGGAGGAAGCACCATCACGCAGCAGGTCGCCAAGGCCCTTTACCTTTCCCCGGAAAAAAGCTACAGCCGCAAGATCAAGGAAGCCGTTCTGGCCTTCAAAATCGACCGTTCCCTTCCCAAGAGGGAAATCCTGAATCTCTATCTGAACCATATCTATCTCGGCCACGGTGCTTACGGGATTGAAGCGGCCTCACAGGTCTATTTCGGAAAAAGGACGCGCGACCTCAATCTTTCCGAAGCCTCTCTGCTGGCCGGACTGCCCAAGGCGCCCTCCAATTATGACCCCTACGCCAACTACGACCTGGCCCGGCGGCGCCAGTCCTATGTCCTGACGCGGATGGTGGAAGACGGTCACATCACCGAAGAAGAAAAAAATCAGGTGCTGCAGACGCCCCTGATGCTGAGGTCGATCCGGCCCCATGACCGGGTTGCCGCTTACTTTATCGAGAACATCCGCCGCTATATCCAGGGAAAGTACGGCAGCGACGCCCTCTACAGGGAGGGGCTGGAAGTTTATACGACGCTGGATCTCCGTGCGCAGCAGGCAGCGCGGGACGCCGTGGAACGGGGCCTTCAGGAACTGGAAACACGCCAGGGCTACCCCGGGCATAACGTTCAGGGCGCCCTTCTCTGCATGGATGCGCGGACAGGCGCCATCCGGGCCATGGTCGGCGGCAGGGACTTCAAGAAAAGCGAGTTCAACCGCGCCACCCAGGCACGCCGGCAACCCGGTTCCGCCTTCAAGCCCATCATTTACACGGCCGCTTTCGACCGGGGGATGACCCCGGCCACCACGATGATGGACACCCCCCTGGCCTTCACGGATAACACGGGTCAGGTCTGGAGGCCGCAGAACTACGATGAGGAATTTCTCGGACCGGTTTCGCTGCGCACGGCCCTTGTCCAATCCCGCAATGTCGTCACCATCCGACTGCTGCAGCAGATCGGCATCGATTATGCCATCGCCTATGCGGCCAACATGGGGATTTCTTCTCCGCTGTCGCGGGATCTTTCCCTCGCCCTGGGGTCCTCGACGGTCACCCTGCAGGAGCTGGTCCGGGCTTATGCCGTGCTGGCCAGCGGAGGCAAGGCGGTAGAGCCCTTCATGATCAAGAAGATCGTCGATCGGACCGGATACATCTTTGAAGAGCACCCGATCAAGGCGGAGCAGGCCATCGATCCCCGGATCGCCTTTTTGACAACCTCCGTTCTGCAGGATGCCGTGGAACGGGGCACGGGCCAGCGCGTCAAAGGGATCGGCCGCCCGGTGGCGGGTAAAACAGGAACAACCAACGAGATGCGGGATGCGTGGTTCATTGGTTACACCCCGTCGCTCGTGACCGGCGTCTGGGTCGGCTTTGATCAGCAGCGTTCCCTGGGAAACCAGGAAGTGGGCGGCAGCGCCGCGGCGCCGATCTGGCTTTACTGCATGGAAAAGGCCCTGGCCGACACGCCAGTGGAGGATTTCCCCGTTCCGGAAGGAATCATTTTCGCCCGGCGCGGTGGAGGAGGAGCGCCTCAACCCTTTATCGACGGCACCGCCCCACAGGACTTCACCCCCGTGACCGCTACGGAAAACCTCCCCCCGGAGGAAACGCCGGAGGAAGAGACGGAAAAACTCGAGGTTCTCTTTTAGTCCGGTGCGAGATGCATAAAAAATCCTTTTTTCTTTAAGAATTTCCTTGACAAGGTACTGTTTTTTAGATACACGGTTCGTTAAATACGCAATGGAGTGTAGGGTTTCTAAAGGAACAGCTGGTTATGATGAAAACCATGATTCTGATACCGGGCATTGTAACCCTGATCGCCGTACGGAAGGGGACTGCCGCTCGATTTCTTTAACCAGACCACATAAAGAACCAAGAGCCGCAGGCCCCTTGCAGGATCTGCGGCTCTTCTGTTTTGGATCAGAGCCGCATTGTACACAGGGAATGCGGCTTTTTTATTTTCCGCACGCTTCAAGACTTTAAATAACAACAACTTCCGTGAAAGGCTCCCTCCGGAAACAGTCTCTGGGAGGCCTGGCAAAGGAAGGCGTCACCTTTGAAAGGAGTATCAAGTCCCCATGGAAACCATCGGTGCAGACATCGTTTTACAAATCCTCCAGGAGGAAGGCGTGGAAGGCATTTTCGGCTATCCCGGAGGGAATTCACTGCCGCTTCACGACCGACTGCTGGGCAGCCCCATCCGCCACTACCTGACGCGGCATGAACAGGCGGCCGCCCATGCCGCCGACGGTTACGCCCGAGCTACGGGAAAAGTGGGGGTCTGCCTTTCCACTTCCGGTCCGGGGGCCACCAATCTGGTGACCGGCATCGCCACCGCCTTTATGGATTCGTCCCCCATCGTCGCCCTGACCTGCCAGGTCAACACCAACCTGATCGGGCGGGACGCCTTTCAGGAAACGGACATCATCGGCATCACCCTGCCGATCACCAAGCACAGCTATCTGGTTCATGATGTGAACAACCTGGCCTCGATCCTGCGCCAGGCCTTCGAGCTGGCGCGCTCGGGTCGGCCGGGTCCTGTGCTGGTCGATATGCCGAGGGACATCCTGGCCGCCCGGTGCGACAAGGCGCCCCCCCGGCAGGAAAAGCCTTCCCCCGAGGGGGGCAGGGGTGCACCGGAGCGGGATCAGCTGGAAAAAATCGCCCGGGCGCTGAACATGAGCGAACGTCCCGTCATCATCATGGGCGGCGGGGTGAAACTGGGCAATGCCTGCGGGTTGATGCGCGAACTCATTGAAAAGGGCGGGATTCCTTTTGCCACCACCATGATGGGCGTGGGTTCGATCTCCTCGGGCAACGGCTACGATCTGGGGTTCATCGGGACGCACGGCAGTGAACTGGCGAACAGCATCGTTCACCAGTCCGACTTTCTGCTGGCGGTGGGCATGCGCTTCTCCGATCGCAGCACCTCCCTCATTGACGAATTCGCTCCCCTGGCCACGATCGCCCAGATTGACATCGATCCGACGTCCATCGGCAAGAACGTGAAGGTTGCCTACCCCCTGGTGGGCGATGTCCTGGAAACGGTCTCCGCTCTTTTGAGCCTTGTGGAACCGAAAGACCGGAGTCCCTGGCTGCAGCGCATTCAGCAGGAGAGGGCGGCCAAGGAATCCTGTCTTCTCTACAGAGGATGCGGCAAGGCGGGGCAGTTCATCAACCTGGTGCAGGAAGCGATGCCCAAGGAAACCATCGCCGTTTCCGACGTGGGGCTGAACCAGATCTGGACGCTTCGCACTTGGAGGGCGCGCACCCCCCGCAGCCTGATCACCAGCGGCGGCATGGGAACGATGGGATTCAGTGTGCCGGCGGCGATCGGCGCCAAAATCGGCGTTCCGGACCGTTCCGTCGTCGCGATCTGCGGGGACGGAGGCTTCTACATGAACATCCAGGAACTGGCCACGCTGAGCTATTACAAAATCCCGGTCAAGATCGTCGTCCTGAACAACTATCATCTGGGCATGGTCCGCCAGCTTCAGGACCTGTTCTACGAGGGCCGTTTCAGCACCGTGGAACTGGGAAGCCATGTGGACCTGGTGGCGGTGGCCAAGGGCTTCGGCGTTCCAGCCGACAGGATTTCCGTGGACGATGATCCCGGGGCGGCCCTGGCCGCCATGGCCGGCGCAGAAGGTCCTTATCTGCTGGAGGTGATGGTCGATGAGAATGATTATGTCTACCCCATCATTCCGCCCGGTCAGGCGAACATATCGATGATCCACGGGTAGGCCGCCTGCAGAAGGGCCGACCGTTTCCTTCCCCGCGGGAGGTGCAGCCGGCCATGGCCGGCAGGGAACTTTAATGGAGGAGAGAGACTCGCAATGAATCTGGAAGAGCGTACCATTACGATCCTGGTTAAAAATCAACCGGGGGTGCTGACGCGGGTTGCCGGCGTGTTCAGCGGTCGCGGATACAACATCAAAACCCTCTGTGTCGCGCCGACGGAAAATCCGGAGATTTCACGGATCACCTTGACCAGCAATGCCGATCGGGATTTCACGGAAAAAATCAAGAAGCAGTTGGATAAACTGGTTGATGTTGTGGACGTCCTGGATTATACAGGCGAACGTTTTCTAAAAAGGGAGATGATGCTCCTCGGTTTGAAGGTTTCCCCGGAGCGCTACACCGAGCTGTTCCAGGCCGTGAACACCCTGGGATGCCGGATTGTGGCCATGCAGCCGGATTATTACCTGATCGAAACGACGGGTGACCGGCTGGAAAATGATGCCGTCTTCCGCTATTTTCAGACCTTTGAGGTCCAAGTCATGAACCGGACGGGCTCCATCGCCCTGCCTCGGGACTCGAAAAAGAACCCGTCGGAAAGCGACGGGTTCTAAGAAATCGTGAATAGAAGAATTTATGGAATGGGGGTATTCCAGTGAAACTTACCGGATCACAAATCCTTTTTAAAGCCTTGAATGCAGAAAAGGTCAATACCATTTTCGGCTATCCGGGTGGCTCCGTGATCGATCTTTATGACGAGCTGTTCCGGCAGGAAGGGATTCAACACTACCTGGTACGTCATGAGCAGGGCGCCGTCCATGCTGCGGACGGCTATGCCCGGGCAACGGGGAAAGTCGGGGTCTGTCTGGTCACTTCCGGTCCCGGCGCCACCAACACCGTGACGGGCATCGCCAATGCCTATGCCGATTCCATCCCCATCGTCATTCTCACCGGGCAGGTTCCCACCCACATGATCGGCAAGGACGCTTTTCAGGAGGTGGATATTACGGGCATTACCCGTCCCTGCAGCAAGCACAATTTCCTGGTCCGGCAGATCGAAGACCTGGCGCGCACCATCCGGGAAGCCTTTTACATCGCCCAGCGGGGACGCCCCGGTCCCGTCCTGGTCGACATCCCCAAGGATATCCTCCAGGGAACGCTGGAGGAGGAAGAGGTTTCCATGGGAATCTACCTGCCCGGAGAGCCTTCCCGGGCGCCCATCGATGCGGCCTGCGCCGAGGCTCTGCCCCTGATCCGGGCGGCCCGCAGACCCGTCATCTTTGTCGGCGGCGGAGTCCTCCGGGGAAAGGCCGTTTCCGAACTGCGGACCTTTGCCGATGCGGTCCACGCCCCGGTTACCGCTTCCCTCATGGGGCTGGGAGCATTCCCCGGAACCGATCCCCGCTGGCTGGGCATGCTGGGCATGCACGGGACCTATTACGCCAACATGGCCGTCAGCCATTGCGACCTGCTGATTGCCGTCGGCGTGCGCTTTGACGACCGCGTCACCTCCAAGGTGGCGGAATTCGCGCCCCATGCACAGATCATCCACATCGACATCGATCCCGTTTCGATCAATAAAATCGTCAAATCCCATGTCTCCATCCTCGGCGACTGCAAGGAAGCCCTGCAGCGCCTCAACTCCCTGGCGGAAAACGGGGTTCTGCTTGCCGAAGAACAGACCCTGGAATGGCTGGAACAGATCGAGAAATGGAAGAAAGCGGTTCCCCTGAGCTATTGCGCCAGCAAAAAAATCAAGCCCCAGTATGTCATCGAAAAACTGTATGAACTGACCAAAGGGGAAGCGATCATCACCACGGAAGTGGGACAGAATCAGATGTGGGCGGCCCAGTTCTACCGCTTCGATCATCCCGACACCTTCATCTCCTCGGGAGGGTTGGGAACGATGGGGTTCGGACTCCCGGCGGCCATCGGCGCCCAGGTCGCCTTTCCGGACCGGCTCGTCGTGGACATCGCCGGAGATGGCAGCATCCAGATGAACATCCAGGAACTGGCCACGGCCGTGCATTACGATCTGCCGGTCAAGGTCGTCATCCTGAACAACGGCTTTCTGGGGATGGTCCGGCAGTGGCAGGAGATGTTCTACGGCAGGCGCTATTCCCAGACCCACATGAAGCAGGCGCTGGATTTCGTCAAGCTGGCCGAGGCCTTCGGGGCCGTGGGCCTGCGGGCCACCAAGCCTGAAGAGGTGGAAGAGGTCCTGCGCCAGGGGCTCGAAACGCCCGGAGCCGTCATGATGGATTTCATCGTGGAACCGGAAGAGCAGGTTTACCCCATGGTCAGCCCCGGCGCGGGACTGACGGACATGAAGCTGGGGAATCTGCGCAAAGCGGAGGATTAAAAAGAGATCGCGTTTCGCTCTCAACGGATCTCCAGAGACGGAAGGGATAGACAGAAAGGTTCGCGGAAAAAATGGAAACCAAGAAAAGCGTTATCTCCATTCTGGCCAGCAACAAGCCTGACGTCCTGGCCCGGATCGCCGGCACCTTCAGCGGCCGCGGCTTCAATATCGACAGCATCACCGCCAATGTGACAAGGGATCCCCGAATTACCAAGATCATCATTACCACCCAGGGGAATCAGGACACCATCATCAAGATCGAGAAGGAGCTCAACCGCCTGGTCGATGTCCACCAGGTCACGGATCTGACCAGCCTGGATCTTCCGATCCGGGAGATGGTCCTCATCCGCATGGCGATGACGGGGAAAAACCATGATAAAATCATGGAAATCGTTGACAGGCACAAGGGGGAAGTGGTAGAGACCGGCGCTGGATACGCCATTCTCGAACTGACGGGCAGCAAGGACGATATGGACAGTGCCCTGGCAACGCTGGAAGTTCTGGGCATTGATGATTTCGTCCGGACGGGCAGCGTAACGCTCTAGATTCCCCGGCGGGCTGTTTCGCACCCCGTGTCCGAACAAGGGGGAAGAGAATTCCCCTTCACAGCGGCGCAGCGCACGCTTCCCCTCGCAGAAACGGATCTTTATTCCGAGATTCAATGCTCTGCCCAGGTCCTGATGACCTTCATGCTGTTTTGAATCAAGTCACGAAAAACGGAGGAGCGGGGCAGCCGGAGGGAAGTCGCTTTCCGGGAGCGCCCGGAACCGCGGGAAAAGGTTATTTCCGATCCATTAAGCAAAAGCACAAGATCAAAATCTCGTTTTTAATATCGCAAGGAGGCTACTTATGAAAATTGATTTCGGCGGCGTCACGGAAGAGGTGATCACTTCGGAAGAATTCACCCTGGAAAAGGCAAGGGACATCTTGAAGGATGAAGTGATCGCCGTCGTCGGTTACGGAATTCAGGGGCGGGGCCAATCCCTGAACATGCGTGACAATGGCGTCAAGGTCATCGTCGGCGAAGGACCATACGCCTGGAACCAGGCCGTCGAGGATGGCTTCGTTCCCGGTGAAACCCTCTTCTCACCCGAGGAGGCGGCCAAGCGGGCCACGATTATCCAGTACCTGCTTTCCGATGCAGGGCAGGCTGAAATGTGGCCGACCCTCAAAACCTGCCTCCAGCCGGGCAACGCCCTTTATTTTTCCCACGGGTTTTCCATTGTCTATAAGGAACAGACCGGGGTGATCCCGCCGGCGGACGTCGATGTCATCCTCGTGGCCCCCAAGGGCTCCGGCACGACGGTGCGTTCGAACTTCCTCGACGGCAGCGGCATCAATTCCAGTTACGGCATTTTTCAGGATGCGACGGGAAGGGCCCAGGAACGGACCCTCGCCGTGGGCATCGCCATCGGCTCCGGTTACCTCTTCCCCACCACCTTTGAAAAGGAGGTTTTCAGCGACCTGACCGGCGAACGCGGCGTCCTGATGGGCTGCCTGGCCGGGGTCATGGAAGCCCAGTACAACGTGCTGCGCAGAAACGGCCACAGCCCCAGTGAAGCCTTCAACGAAACCGTGGAGGAGCTGACCCAGAGCCTTATCCGCCTGGTGGCGGAAAACGGCATGGACTGGATGTACTCCAACTGCAGTGCCACTGCCCAGCGGGGCGCCCTGGACTGGAAGGATCGCTTCCGTGATGCCGTTGCCCCCGTTTTCGACTCCCTTTACCAGAGCGTGACTTCCGGCAAAGAAACCCAGATCGTCCTCGACGCCGGCAAGGATCCCAATTATCGGGAAAAGCTGGCCAAAGAGCTGGAAGTGATGCACAATAGCGAGATGTGGCGGGCCGGGGCCGCGGTTCGCAATCTGCGGCCGGAGCGGCGCAAAAAATAGCCCTTTTTTGCTTTGGAAGGGTGACTGAGCGATCCGTCAAGGAACCGCGGATTGCGTTTGACGAGGGTGATGGGGATAAGCCGTTGATGAAAGCGGTTTATCCCCTTTTTTAAGGGAGACGGCTCCCGGAAGGAGAGATTCATGCGCAGTGACATCATGAAAAAAGGACTCGAAAAGGCGCCCCATCGATCGCTGTTCAAGGCGATGGGGTACACGGATGAAGAAATCGGACGCCCCCTCATCGGAGTGGTCAACGCCGCCAATGAAATCATCCCCGGCCACATCCACCTGGATCGGATCGTGGAAGACGTGAAGGCGGGGATTCGGATGGCCGGCGGCACCCCTGTGGAGTTTCCCGCCATCGGGGTCTGCGACGGCATCGCCATGGGGCATCTGGGGATGAAATATTCCCTGGCCAGCCGGGAGCTGATCGCCGATTCCACGGAAGTGATGGCCATGGCTCACCCCTTTGACGGACTGGTCCTCGTTCCCAACTGCGACAAAATCATCCCCGGGATGCTCATGGCCGCCCTGCGCCTCAACATCCCGGCGATCTTCATCAGCGGCGGCCCCATGCTGGCTGGACGCCATGAAGGGAAAGCCGTGGATCTCATCAGCGTCTTTGAAGGGGTCGGCGCCGTGAAGGCGGGAAAAATGACGCAAGAGCAGCTGTATGCCCTGGAGGGCAGCGCCTGCCCCGGCTGCGGCTCCTGTTCCGGGATGTATACCGCCAACTCCATGAACTGCGTCACCGAAGCTCTCGGGCTGGGCCTGCCCGGAAACGGTACGATTCCGGCTGTGTTTGCCGCCCGCCGGCGCCTGGCCAAGGAGGCCGGGATGAAGATCATGGACCTGGTGCGGAACAACATCCGTCCCCGGGATATCGCCACGCTGCAAGCCTTTAAAAATGCCCTGGCCGTGGATATGGCCCTGGGATGCTCAACCAATACGGTCCTCCATCTCCCGGCCATTGCCCATGAAGCGGGCATCACCCTGGATCTGGACCTCTTCAACGCGATCAGCGCAAAAACGCCCAATCTCTGCCACCTGAGCCCGGCCGGCCCCCATCATATCGAAGAACTCGATGCGGCAGGCGGCATTCAGGCCGTCATGAAGGTGATCCGCGAGCTGGGCGTGATCGAGGAGTCGGCCATCACGGTCTCCGGCCGAACGGTTGGGGAAAACCTGAGCCAGGCCCGCGTTCTCAACGAAGAGGTGATCCGTCCGCTGAACCGAGCCTACCGGCAGGAAGGCGGCATCGCGATCCTGCGGGGCAACCTGGCGCCCGACGGCGCTGTGGTGAAGCAGTCCGGAGTGCTGCCGGAAATGATGGTCAATGAGGGCGCCGCCAGGGTCTTTGATTCCGAAGAGGAAGCGATTGCAGCAATCCTGGGGGGAAGCATCGCGGCGGGGGATATCGTGGTCATCCGCTACGAGGGGCCGAAAGGCGGACCCGGCATGCGGGAAATGCTGAGTCCCACCTCGGCCATCGCGGGTATGGGTCTGGACAACTCCGTCGCGCTCCTGACGGACGGGCGTTTCAGCGGAGGCACCCGCGGCGCCGCCATTGGGCATATTTCCCCGGAAGCCGCCGAGGGGGGACCGATTGCCCTGGTTCGGGAGGGGGATCGGATCGCCATCAACATTCCGGAAAAGACCTTGAACCTGATGGTCACCCCGGAAGAATTGGAGAGAAGAAGAGGGGAATGGCAACCCAGAACCGGGCAGGCCTTGAGCGGTTATCTGGCCCGTTATGCCCGTCAAGTCACTTCGGCCAGCACAGGAGCCATTTTCAAGGATTGATCCCGACTCCTGATTAGAGGGGCGCGCCGGGCGGCAATGGCAGAGGCGGTGCCGGCGGACACCGGCGCAATGGAGGAGCCGATCGAACCCCATACAGAGTGCGGTCGGCCTTGGGAATGAAATCAGAACCGGGGGCGGCAGGAGATCCATGATCCCCCACCGCCCCCTCCCCCCTTGTGGCGCCTTGTAAGGCAGGGAACGGAAACTTTTTTGCGGCCGCCGAATCCGGCCTCTTCTGAAGGAGGCAAGGGCGGGATCCGCTCCCCGGCAGCATCGTGCCTCGGTGATTCCGGATCTGAGAGCCTTCAGAAGGCGCGGGTTTTTCCGGAGCAGGGGAAAATAAAACCATAGAAACAAGAAATTTTTTATGCTAGAGAGAGCGCGAAAGTAGGAATGACATTTAAAATCGGGAGGTTTCAATGAAGAAGGAAAGTAAAAACAGAAATACGTTCATCATGTTTCTGTTGGCTTTTCTCATCGCATTTTTTGTTGTATCCGTCGTCGAGGTTCTGCGCTCCTCCTTCGCCCCGGTAGCGCCCGATGTTCAGGTGGCATCGGCGGTGTCCCCGGCAGACCCCAGGAACCCCGGTTCCTTTGCCGATCTGGTCGATCGCCTGAAGCCGGCGGTCGTGAACATCAGCACCACCAAAACGATCCGCTCCGGCGGAAGCCCCTTTTCTACCCCCTTCAATGACGAGGGGTCGCCATTCGAACGCTATTTCTGGGGCGACGAATTCTTTGACCGTTTTTTCGGCGACGCGCCCAGGCGGGAATTCAAGAAGAAGAGCCTCGGGTCCGGATTCATCATCAGTACCGACGGGTATATCTTCACCAATAATCACGTGGTGGAGCAGGCGGACAAAATTCTGGTGAAGCTGTCCGACGGCAAGGAATTTGAGGCCCGAATCATCGGCAAGGACGCCAAAACCGACATCGCCCTGATCAAAATCAAGCCGACGGTCAGCCTGCCCGTCGTCGAGATCGGCGATTCCGACAAGCTGCGCGTGGGGGAATGGGTTCTGGCCATCGGCAATCCTTTCGGCCTGGAACAGACCGTGACGGCAGGCATCGTCAGCGCCAAGGGGCGGGTTATCGGCGCGGGTCCCTATGACAACTTCATCCAGACGGACGCCTCCATCAATCCCGGAAACAGCGGCGGGCCCCTCTTCAACATGGAGGGCAAGGTCATCGGGATCAATACGGCCATTGTCGCCCAGGGACAGGGGATCGGCTTTGCCATCCCGGTCGGTATGGCAAAGACGATCCTGCCCGATCTGAAAACCAAGGGAAAGGTGTCGCGGGGTTGGCTGGGCGTTTCCGTACAGGACATCACGGAAGACATCGCCAAGAGCATGAAGCAGAAAGACCGTCAGGGCGCCCTGGTGGCGGAGGTTTTCCGGGGGGATCCGGCCAGCAACGCCGGGATCAAGCCGGGGGACATCATTGTGGAAGTCAACGGCAGGAAAGTCATCAACTCCCACGAACTGCTGCTGATGATCGCTACGTTTCACGTGGGGGACCGGGTTGACATCAAGCTGCTGCGCGGCAATCGCCTGATGGATGTCAGCGTCCTGGTGGCGGAGCGCACCGACCGGACGGAGTTCGCAGCCCGGAATCCCTCCCGGGATGATTACGGAATGGTAGTGCACGACATTACACCGGAAATCGCTCAGTATCTGGGACTGTCAAGCCGGACGGGCGTGATTGTGACGGATGTTAAAGAGGGCAGTCCGGCCGATGACGTGGGGATTCAGCCCCAGGACGTCATCCTGCAGGTCAACCGGGTAAAAATCGCTTCCCAGAAGGACTATCTCAAAGAGATGTCCCGGAAAGAGGCGAAGCAGAACATCCTGCTGCTTGTTAAAAGGGGCCCCTCCACCTTCTTTGTGGCCCTGCGGCAATAAAGGTGACTCCGGTCGCCAAAGAGGGGAGGGAAACTCACCTCCTCTCCCTTATCTATGACAAGCTCAACCGCCACTTCGGAGACCTCCACTGGTGGCCGGCCCGGACGGCCTTTGAAGTGATCATCGGCGCCATTCTTACCCAGAACACCGCCTGGCGGAACGTGGAACGCGCCCTGGAAAACCTAAGGGATCTCTCCCTGCTGGACCCCCGCTCCATGGATGAGCTCGATTCCCATCTCCTGGAGGCGCTGATCCGTCCCTCGGGAACCTACCGGGTGAAGACGGCGAGAATAAAAAATTTCATGCGTTTTCTACGGAATTCCTACGACGGGAATCTGGAGGAGATGTTCCGGGAAGAGCTTTGGCCGCTGCGGGAGAAAATGCTGGGCATCAAGGGCATCGGGAAGGAAACGGCAGACAGCATTCTGCTCTACGCGGGGCAAAAGCCGGTTTTTGTCATCGACGCCTATACCCGGCGCATCCTCTCCCGGCACGGCGTGACCGCGGCCGGGGCATCCTACGATGACCTGCAGAACTATTTCATGAACAACCTGCCCGCGGAGGTCCCCCTGTACAACCAGTTTCATGCCCTGCTGGTAAACGTGGGCAAGGTCTATTGCCGCACCCTTCCCCGCTGCGGGGAGTGCCCCCTGCAATCCATCGGCCCTTGATAAGGGCAGAACCGGATTCGGTCTACGCAGCAGCGGCCGGATGCTTCCTTCGGCTGGGGCAACCTGTGTGAATAGGGAAGACGTTACTTCTTTCTCAAATTATGCTTGATCATCTTCAACTGTAGACCTTTTCTGCTGAATCCGAGACGCCGGGCGGCATGGGTGATGTTTCCGCTGCACTCATCCAGGATTTTTTCGATCATTCTTTTTTCCACTTCCGCCGTTTGACTCTGGATAAATTTCCGATAGACGTTCTGGTCCTGCTCAGGAAGATTCCCGCCACCTTCATCCGGCGCCTCCGTTTCCCGCTTCTTTTCACTGCGAGCCATCAGGACAAGCCGCTCGGTAAAATTTTCCATTTCCCTCACGAGGTATTCCTCGAAAGGTTTGTTCCCTTCTTTTCCCCGCTCCGGCGGTTTCTGGTCCGTCACCCCTCTCATTTCCTCGGGAATGTCGTCCAGGGAGATCCGGTCCCCCTTGGTCAGGAGGATGGCTCTTTCAATGAGGTTCTCCAGTTCCCGGATGTTGCCCGGCCAGCCGTATTGATCGAAACATTCCAGTACGGCCGGATCGATCCCCTTGATGTCCCGGTTGAGCTTGGCATTAAACCGCTCCAGGAAATAGGAAGTCAGAGCGGGAAGATCCTCGAGCCTTTCCCGCAGGGGAGGCATCTTGATGGGAACCACATTGAGCCGGTAATAGAGATCTTCCCGGAAGTTTCCGTCCTTTATCTCCTTGAGCAGATCGCGGTTGGTCGCGGCAATGATCCTCACGTCCACCTGAATCGTTTTGATCCCCCCGACTCGCTCGAAAGTCTGATCCTGCAGCACCTGGAGGAGCTTCACCTGCATTTCCCTGGGGATTTCTCCGATCTCATCGAGGAAGATCGTCCCCTGATCGGCCAGTTCAAATTTCCCGGGTTTTGCCGACGCCGCCCCGGTAAAGGCGCCCTTTTCATAGCCGAACAATTCCGCTTCCAGGAGATTTTCCGCAATGGCGCCGCAGTTGATTTTGATATAGGCGCTATCCCTTCTCGGGCTGCCTCGATGAATGGCATGGGCAATCAATTCCTTTCCCGTTCCCGTCTCTCCCGTAACCAGGACAGTGGTCTTCGTCGAGGCCACCTTTTCGATGGTCGCGTAGATTTCCCGAATCTTTGCGCTGCGGCCAACAATTACATACCGATCGATTTCCCCCTCGGCCAGGATCACCTCCTCCCAGCTTTTTCTTCGGGTCCGCAGCGCTTTCTCAATGACTCCGATGAGCTCTTCCTGGTCAAAGGGCTTGGTGATGTAATCGAAGGCCCCCTTTTTCAAAGCATCAACCGCCGTTTCAATGGTTCCATGGGCGGTAATGAGGATGACCGGGGTTTCCGGGAAGTTCGTCGTCACGCCCTCGAGGAGTCCCAGTCCATCCAGTCGCGGCATCTTCAGATCCGTCACCACGACCTCCACGCTTTCTTTTTTTAGACATTCCAGGGCCTCCAGGCCGTCCGCCGCTTCCGCAACCTGGTATCCCCTTTTCTTCAGCATGGCCCGAAGGACCACGCGCATATTGATTTCATCGTCGACAATCAGGATTTTTTCCATGTTTCGCCTATATCTTTGAACTCCGTTAAATCTTCCTTCGTGCAGCGCCTGTTCTTTTGAAAGCGGTCTCTCCGGTATGGACCGGAATCAGTTTTCCAGCTGGATGCGGAAAGAGCTGCCCTTTCCCGGGATGGATTTCACCTTGATCTCCCCCCCATGACTTTTCACGATTCGCTGGCAGATCGCCAGCCCAAGCCCGACCCCTCTTTCCTTTGTTGTATAAAAGGGTTTGAAGACATTTTTCAGGTCTTCCCGGGCAATGCCCTTCCCCGTATCCCGCACGAAAATCTCGATGCCCTCCCGATTTTCCTTCTCGATCCTCCGGGCGCCGAGCGTTAAGGTCCCTCCCTCCGGCATGGCCTCAAGGGCGTTGAACACGATGTTAAGGATCACCTGCATGATCCGATCGGCATCCATTCTCACGGCCGGCAGGTTTTCCCGGATTTCCTTTTGAATTGTCACCCGGTCGTTAATCCGCCGGGCCTCCACGAGGGAGAGGATTCTATCCAGCAGGGGTTCGATTTTCTGTTCCTTTTTTTCATGCCGATAGGGTTTGGCATAGGTTAAAAACTGGGACATGACCCCGTTGAGCCGATCCGTTTCCTCGATGATGATATTGAGTATCCGCTTGTTTTCTTCACTGCCGACCTCCGTGGCCAGATACTGGGCGGCGCCTTTGATTGAACCCAGAGGGTTTTTGATTTCATGGGCAAGAACAGGCGCCATCTCTTCGAGCATCATGGATTTTTCCCGCTCCAGCCGTTCGTCAAAAGCGTAAAGGGAGGTAAACACATCCTGGCTTCCCGGATAGAAGTAGCTGAAGATCTTCTTCATGATCACTTTCAGCGGCGTGACGGAAATGACGATGACAAAGGCCGACACGAGGATGTGGGTCAAGGGGATCGCCGCCTGCTCGGAAAACAGGGTAATCACCAGATAGAAGCATCCCGTTGCCAGGAGGGTCTGAATCGTGATCACCAGGGCCTTGGCCATCAGTTCATGAAGCCGGGTCAGGTGGGGATAGGCGATGATCAGAAGAACGAAGTAAAGCAGGGCGGCAATCACGAGGTTGGATAACGGCGGCAGCCCGCTGCTGTCCTGCAGGGCGTAATCCAGCAGACAGAATCCGGCAGCTATGGGGCAGGCGATGGCCAGGTAGATCAATCTTCTCTTCTCCACCCCCACGGCCTTGTTTCCGATGTAGGCAAGGATCGACAGGTAAATGGCGGCGGCGATTCCAGCCACGTAGGCTCCAATCAAGAGGTGGGCGCTTTGCCGTGGAAGAACGCCCGCCCATTGAGTCGCAAGAACAAAAACCGGGATGACGACGGCGGCCAGCACATGATTCTGCTTGATGTAATCCCCTTTCGCAATCAAGGTTCGCACAAAATTCAAGCTCAGGGCCGGCAGGAGAAGCAGCACCAATTCTTCCAGAACCCTCCAGTATCCGGAACCAGAATCGGAAACCAGCAGCAGAAAAGAAACCGCCCGCTGCAGAAAGATCCCGGTGCACAGGACCGCAAAGGCGATCTTTTTTTCATTCTTCCGCCTGCTGATGAAAAGCGAGACGGCAATGATCAGGCTGACCGTTGCCAGGATGAAAGTTTCCATGCCCTTGAGTGGTTCCGTCCTTCCCTTTCCCGTGAGGATCTTTGTTAGCGGCGGTGCGTAATGCACTTCGCACCGCGAACTGCTTTATACACCTTTTGCGGACCCCTGTCTGCCGCCGTTCTTTGCGCAATTTTCAAGTATTCGTCTTTGTTCGCTTATTATCGCTCCAGCAGACGATTTTCACTTGGCATATAATATGCTTAGTATAACGCGATTTCCTATCATCATGGAGTTCCTTATGATTTTTGAAGAGCCTGTCGCCGTCGTCTTCCCCGGACAGGGATCGCAACGATCCGGAATGGGGAAGGATTTTTTTGATAACGTAGCCATTGCCAGGCAAACCTTCGAGGAGGCATCCGATGCTTTAGGCTGGGACGTTGCCTCACTGTGCTTTTCCGAAGACGAGCGGCTCAACCTGACAGAGTTTACCCAGCCTTGCATTCTCGCCACGGAAATCGCCATGTTTCGGGGGTTGCAGGCGCTTTTTTCCTTTTCTCCCTCTTTCTATGGCGGTCACAGCCTTGGGGAGTTTTCCGCCCTCGTGGCTGCCGGCGTTTTTCCCTTTCCGGATACGCTGCGGACCGTTCAGGAAAGAGGCCGGCTGATGCAGAATGCCGTTCTCGTAGGCGTTGGCGGAATGGCCGCCGTTATTTTGAACAATCTGGACCCTCAGCAGATCCGCTCCCTGCTGTCCGATCTGCCGGTGGATGTGGCCAATGAAAACTCTCTGAATCAGGTGGTGATCAGCGGCGAGGCGCAGGCCCTGCCCCTCGCGGAAAGCCGATTGACGGAGAAGTTATCGGATCCCTCGTTCCGCGTGGTCCCGCTGCGCGTCAGCGCCCCCTTTCACAGCCGGTTCATGCGGTCCATCGGAGAGCCTTTTTCGCAGATCCTGAGGGCGTCCTCCTCTTCCTGGCAGCCTCAGCATGCGGATCGCGTGACTTCCAACTATACGGGAACCTTTCACCTTGCCGCAACGGACGCCATCATGAACGCTCTGGTCCTGCAGCTCAGTTCCGCAGTCCGCTGGATCGATAACATGAGAGCCCTGTCCTCTTCAACAAAAACCGTCTTCGAAGTCGGGCCCGGTCGGCCCCTGCGGGATTTTTTCAAGACCATCGGCATCACCTGCTCGTCCATCACGACCCTTTCGGCCGCGGAACGGCTCTTTCGTGATGAGAAAAGAGCGTAATACGATAACCCCCTGACTTGTTCAAGAAAGGATTCATCGAATGGATCTGAGCCTTACCGATACTCAGCAGATGTATGTAGACACGGTGCAGCGTTTCGTTAAAAACGAGATCCTGCCCCATGCCCTGGAAATGGACCGCAAGCATGTTTTTCCCTTGAATCTCATCAAGACGGCCTGGGAAATGGGCATCATGAATATCAGCATCCCCGATTCCGTGAAGGGCTACCATGTGGACGTGGTCTCCGCCGCCCTGATCATCAAGGAGCTGTCCTACGGCGATTCCGGCATTGCCACTTCCGCCATGTGCAACGATCTGGCCAACGTGGTCATCGCCCAGCATGGAACGGATGCCCAGCAGGACGCTTACCTCCGCCCCTTTGTTGATTCGCCCCTGCTGTCCGCCTTCTGCCTCACCGAACCCGGCGCCGGATCGGACAATCTCTCCATGACCACCTTCATGCAGAAGCGCGATGACGGCAGGTATGTCCTGAACGGATCGAAATGCTTCATCACGAATGCCTCCTACGCCTCTCAGTTCACCGTCTTCTGCAAGGTGGGCAAACCGTCCAGCCAGTTGATGGCCTGCGTGATCATCCCGGCTCCTCACATGGCTCTGGATCATGCGACCCCCATTGAGGGCGTCCGGGAGATTCCCCTTCCTACCGGGGGAAAGATCATCGTGGGAAAACCGGAAGATAAGCTGGGGCAATGCTTGTCCAATACCGCCAGCGTCACTTTTGAGGATGTGATTGTCGAGCCCGGTCAGATTATCGGAGACCGCCGTCTCGGGTTCAAATACGTGATCGATGTGCTGGATTTCGCCCGGCCCATGATTGCCGCCATCGGCGTGGGCGTGGCCAAGAGGGCCCTGGACCTGAGCCTGGCCTACGCGCAGGAGCGCAAACTCTTCGGTCAGCGACTCTGCGATATCCCGGTGGCCCGGCAGACCCTCGTCCAGATGTGGAAAAAAGTGGAACTTTCCGAGCTTGCCCTGTTGAAATCCGCCATCAAAATTCTGGAAGACGCCCCCGACAAGGGAATGTACTCCTCTCTGGCAAAGAATGTGGCCGCGGAGACGGCTCTGTTCTGCTGCAACGAGGGGCTCCATCTCCACGGCGGCTACGGGTTCACGAATGAATACGAGATTTCCAAGCTCGTCCGCGACGTCCACATCATTGATATCTATGAAGGCACGCGCGAGGTCCAGGACATGATCATCGGGCGGGAGCTTGTATAAGTATGGTGTACCTTCATGGGTTGGGCCACTTCCATCCGGAGAACGTCATCAGCAACCGTTTTCTGGAGGAGCTGGACATCGGGACGAACGAAGAGTGGATCATGGAGCGGGTGGGCATCATGACCCGCCGCACCGTTCTTCCTCTGGACTACATCCGTTCCACCAGGAATCAGGATCAGCGGGCAGCCTTTGAGGCTTCGATCTACAACAACGCCCAGACCGGCGCTTTTGCCGCCCGGATGGCCCTGGAGCGGGCCGGCCTTTCTCCCGCAGACATCGGCATGGTAATCTCCGGAAGTTCCGCCCCGGACAACCTGACCCCGGCGGAAGCCTCGACGGTGGCCGGGGAGCTGAACGTCGACGTCCCCTGCTTCGATGTGAACTCCGCCTGCAGCAGCTTCGGCATGCACATTCACTTCCTCAGCATGATGAAACCGGAGGTCCTCCCCTCCTTCGTCCTGATCGTCAATCCCGAAAACATGACCCGCAGCGTGAATTATACGGACCGGAGCGTCGCGGTCCTGTTCGGGGACGGGAGCGCCGCAGCCGTCGTTTCCACGCGGGAACCCTCCCGCGCCGTCTTCCTGTCCAGTTTCTGCGATTCGAAACCCACGGCCTGGGAGAAGGTCGTTATTCCCCGGGTGGGTTATTTCCGGCAGGATGGAAATGCGGTGCAGGGCTTCGCCATCCGCAAGACGACGGATTCCATCCGCACCCTGCAATCCGTTTATCCGGTCAATCGTTTTGTCGGCCATCAGGCCAACCTGGGGATGCTGCGCACCGCCTGCGAACGGACGGGAATTTCTGAAGACCAGCACTGGCATAATGTCGAGCATTTCGGCAATACCGGATGCTCCGGCGCCCCCGCCGTGTTGAGTCAGCATTGGAATGACTTTACCCCGGGCGATCACGTGGCGGTCTGCGTCGTGGGAGGCGGCCTCACCTGGGTGCATACTCTGTTGAAAATCGAGGATCAATGATGACTTATGAAGAATTTCGCGAGCGTGACCGCTTCAGCCTTGAAGATCTGCTCGCCTTCGCTTACGGCAATCTGGTGGACGATCGCCCCGCAGGCTTTGACGCCCGCCTTCCGGCGCCTCCTTTTCTCATGGTGGATCGCATTCTGACGATCACCAGTGATGGCCGGCAGGGACGAATCATCGCGGAACAGAACATCCGCCTGGACGCCTGGTATTTTCAGTGCCATTTCTCCGGCGATCCGATCCAGCCGGGTTGCCTGTGCGTCGACGCCGTCTGGCAGCTGCTCGGCTTTTACTGCGTCTGGCGCGGCGCCCTGGGCGCCGGCAGAGCGCTCGGGTGCCAGGGGGTCTCCTTTAACGGACAGATTCGGCCTTATAACAATTGTGTCCGCTATGAAGTGGATATCCGCCGCTTTTCCCAGTTGAAGGATTCCGGCTCCAGCGTCGTGATCGGCGATGCGAAAATCTTTGTGGACAACGAGTTAATTACAGAAATCAACAAAGCCCAAAGCGGCGTGTTCAGCGGGATTGTTTACCCGGATTATCCGAAGCAGTCCCGCAATTCCGTGGGCGGAATCATCAGGAGTTGAGCATGAGTTCAGACAAACCGGTTGCCATCATTACGGGAGGCGCTACGGGAATCGGCGCCGCCTGTGCGAAACATCTTTCCCGGGACGGTTTCCGGGTGGGAATTCCCTATCTTGACGCCGTGGAAGAGCAGGCCCGTCATCTCCTTGCAGAATTGGCGGAGGGCTTTCTCGTCAAAGCGGACCTCGCGGATGCGGATCAGATCGACGCCATGCTATCCGAGATCAAGGAACAGGCCGGCCGAGTGGACGTTCTGGTCAACGGCGCCGGCATTTCCATCAACAAAGACATCAACAGCATGACCATCGAGGACTTCGATCTGCAGAGGGCCCTCGTCCGGGGCAGCTGGTATCTGACCAAAAGGATTCTCCGGCTGTTCATGCTGCGGAAAAACAGCGGCCGAATCATCAATATCTCCAGCGTGGTCGGGCATACGGGAAATTCCGGCCAGATTCCCTACACGATGGAAAAAGCGGCCCTGGATGCCTTTACGAAGTCGCTGTGCAAGGAGCTTGCGGGCAGAAACATCCTGGTGAATTCCGTCGCCCCCGGATTCATTGACACCCCGATGACCCAGAACCTGCCGGAGGATGTAAAGAGCCGCATCCTGGGCGCGATCCCCCTGGGCCGTCTCGGCACCGCGGAAGAGATTGCCGATGTGGTTTCCTTCCTTGCCGGCCGGGCTTCCTACATTTCCGGGACGGTGATTCACGTCAACGGAGGCCTTTATGGTGGCTGATCAGGAAACGATGGATGTCGTACTGAATGCGGTTCCCCAGCAATACCCCTTCCGGTTCATTGATGAGATCATTGAACTCGATGAGAATCACATTGTCGGGGCTTACCGTTATCGCGAGGATGAGTATTTTTATAAGGGACATTTTCCCGATCATCCGATCACCCCGGGGGTCATTCTGATTGAAACCATGGCTCAGACCGGTGTCGTGGCCTTCGGACTCTATCTGAAGATGCGGCAAAGCACCTTCTCTCTGGAAGATACCAAACAATTGACCACCCTTTTCACTTTTGTAGAGGGTGTTGAATTCAACAATATTGTATCGCCCGGCGAACGGGTGATCATCCGCGGTGAAAAAGTCTATTTCAGGAGGGGAAGCCTGAAAACGAAAGTCAGTATGGAACGGGAAAACGGTGAAAATATTTGTTTTGGCGTGCTAGCCGGAGCGGGGGTCGTGTTGAATGAAGCATAGAGTCGTTATCACAGGGATGGGTGTCGTAGCGCCCAACGGTCGCGGTTTGCAGGAGTATGAAGTCGCCCTGCGTGAGGGTCGCTCGGGAATCCGCTTTATTCCCGAGTTGAAAGATCTCAATTTCGCCTGTCACGTCGGCGGGGTGCCTCAAGGAGTAGAGGAGATCCGGAAGCGTTACTTTTCCTCCGAGCAGCTGGTTTCAATGAACGAAAACATCGGCTACGCGGCGATCTCCGCCGTTGACGCCTGGCAGGATGCCGGGTTTTCCGTGCCGCCTTTCGATTCCGGCGAGGTCGACTGGGATGCAGGGGTGATTGTCGGCTCCGGCATCGGGGGAATGGATACGATTGCCAATACGGTCGTTCCCATGGTCAATGCCGGCAAAGTCAAACGGATGGGCAGCAGCATTGTCGAGCAGGTGATGAACAGCGGAACCAGCGCGCGCATTGGCGGACTGCTGGCTCTCGGGAATCAGGTGACCTCCAATTCCTCGGCATGCAGTACGGGAAATGAAGCCGTCTTTGAAGCCATGATGCGGATTCGGCTGGGGCTGGCGAAACGGATGCTGGCAGGCGGCACCGAGGGCTCTTCACCCTACATCTGGGCAGGGTTTGACGCCATGAAAGTCCTCTCCCGCAAATTCAACGACTGCCCCGAAGAGGCCTCCCGCCCGATGAGCGGCTCAGCCGCCGGATTTGTTCCCGGCGCCGGCGGGGCGCTCCTGCTGCTGGAGGATCTGGAGACGGCAAAGGCTCGAGGCGCCCGCATCTATGCCGAACTCCTGGGAGGAAATGTCAATTGCGGCGGCCACCGGATGGGCGGCTCGATGACCGCTCCCAACCCGGAAGGGGTCAAGCGATGCATCCGTTCGGCCATGGCCGATGCGGCCATTACCGCAGGGGACATCAATGCGATCAACGGTCATCTGACGGCGACTTTCGCCGATCCCTATGAAGTTCGCAACTGGTCCGAAGCGCTGGAGCGAGGCCCGAAGGAATTTCCCCGCATCAATTCGACGAAATCCATGGTCGGTCATTGTCTCGGAGCCGCCGGCGCCATTGAGTGCGTCGCCGTTGTACTGCAGCTTTATAAAGGGTTTCTCCATCCCTCTGTGAACTGTACGGATGTCCACCAGGCAATTTTGCCTTTTTCCGAAAGTATTCCTCACCAGGTCATGGAAGATCCGGAGTTGAAAATTATCGCCAAGGCTGGGTTCGGTTTTGGTGATGTAAACAGTTGCTTGATTTTTAAGAACTGGGAAGAATAAAATAAAAAATTATCATGAATAAAGGAGTATGGAAATGGACGAGAAAAAGATTTTAGATGAACTGATCAATATCCTGAAGCTTTACGCCAAGGACCCGGCTCTGCTTGAAAAAGCCACGAAAGATACGCACATTCTCAATGATCTCAAAGTGAATTCCGCGCGGCTGGTGGACGTCATCATCAAGTGCGAGGATGTCTTCGGAATCGAGATTGATGATGATGACGCCGATAAGATCCGGACCATCGGGAATGCGATTGAAGTGATTCAAAGCAAATTGGCTTGAGGTTTCCCGAAGTAAAATGGCAAAGAATTCTCTTCATCTGCAATATTCTCTCGGCAGGATTGCCGTTTTTGTCGTGGGTCCGTTGATTTATCTCGCAATCCTACTTGCAGGGTATCGGATCCGGGATCTTCGCCAGATTCGCCGCAAATGCCACGAGCTCTTCAAAATCCATGAAGGGCCGTGGATCCTTTGCGCCAATCACCTGACGATGATTGATTCCGCGATCCTGGCTTATGCCATCGCCCCGCTGTGGCGCTTTCTCATCAACTATCGAATTCTTCCCTGGAATGTTCCGGAGAGGGCCAATTTCCAGAGAAACCTCTTCCTGACGGTTCTGTGTTACCTCACGAAATGCATCCCGATCAGCCGCGGCGGCGATCGGAAAGAGGTGAAATCCACCCTCGGGTCATGCCTTTCCGTGTTGGAGGAACGGCAGAACGTGCTGATTTTTCCTGAAGGGGGCCGCACCCGGATCGGGCGAGTGGACACGGAGAATTTCTCTTACGGGATCGGCCAACTCATCGATTCCTGCAAGGAATGCAAAGTGATGTGCCTGTTCCTGCGGGGAGATCACCAGGATAAGTACAGCAATCTTCCCCGCTGGGGAGAGAAGTTTACCATGGCCGTCGATGTTCTCGAACCGGCCCCTACGGAATTAACCGGCCGCCGGGCGCATCGTCACTATGCCGCCCAGTGCATCGAAATACTTGCCCGGATGGAGGAAGTTCATTTTGCCTCAAATAGGCAACGACATTGTGGATCTGACGCAGCCCGATGCCAGAAGGAAGAGCCGGAATACCCGCTTCCTGAAACGCGTCTTCACGCCCGATGAGCTAAGCGCCATTCGGTCCTCCCCTTCTCCCGAGCTGACACTCTGGGCCTGCTGGGCGGCGAAAGAAGCGGCGTACAAGGCGATCAGCAAGACCTTCCCGAATGTCCCTGCCGTTCCTCGCCTCTTCCCGGTTTTTCTCGATCCTGAAGGCGATGCAGGCTCTCCCGATGCCGAATCCCGAAAGCCGCGCTATCCCCGTTACGGTGCGGGTTTTGTCCTGACTCCCCGGGGGAAATGCTGGCTCCGGATTGTCTATCGCCCCGCCTACCTTCATTGCCTGGCCTTTACCGACCATCCTGAAGGGCTCACTTTTTCCTGGCGCGTTCATTATCTTTTTTCCTGTCTCTCCCCTGGGGCTTCCGCCGAATCCGAGGCGGTCCGCCTGGCTTCCAGGTTTCACCTGGCCGGGTTGCTTTCGGCCGATCCTGGCGAGTTGGCAATCTCCCGGCAGCAAGGCAATCTTCAACCGGCGCCTCCCCGGATCTCCTTTCAGGGTCTGCCTCTGGAGGTGGATATCAGCCTGAGCCATGACGGGCTCTTTATCGCCCATGCCTGCCTGCTGAAGCGTTCGGAAGCGTCGACCTCTCCGGGCCTTTAAGTCCCGCTCCCCGGCCGCCGGCTCCCGCGTCCTTCCCGATTCCCTTCTCCGGCTCCCCGGCGGGCCCTGGAGAGTGCCGGGAAGGCCGTTCCCCCACCTTGTCCTGCAATCCTGTTCCATCCGGAATGGGTATCAGGAGTCCAGCCTCGCCGGTGCATGACGGATAGCGGCCGATTTCGGATTTGCACTCCCCGTAGTCCTATGATAACTTAACAGGTGATTTACCTTCAGCGCCCTTCTCATGACTTTCCGGAGCATGAGGTCCTCTAAAAACACCCGGCGGCGGATTGGAAATGGTCTCCTTCATTGAAGGTATAGGCGTAAGAACCCTCAAGGTTCTCCGTTCCGTCATCAGTACCCTCTACTTTACCTGGCGGGTCATTGTTCATATAGCGGATCGCAAAACGTACAACAGTGCCACCAAGATGGTCATTGTAACCCAGATTTACTCTTCGGCGGTGCAGACTCTGCCCCTGTTTATCCCTGTTTCCGTCATTCTGGGGCTCTTTCTCATGCAAATCGTCTTTGCCGCCATCAAGAATCTCGATATGACAGGAAATCTGGGAAACATCCTGATGGGCTTCATCGTTACGGAGCTTTGCCCCTTCGTCACGGTGATGATGCTGGCGCTGCGCTCCGGGGCGGAGATCAACACGGAAGTTGCCGTCATGAAAGTCAACAGGGAACTCGATGCCTTGAGTGTCTTCAACATCGACCTCTTCGACTATGTCTTCGTGCCCAGAATTTTAACGGGGGTCATTTCCGTGATTCTACTGAACGGCGTTTTTTCCCTGGTGCTGCTGTTCAGCGGCGCTTTCTTTTCGCGGATCATTTTTGGTCTGGGAACGGATGCCTACATCAGTCTTCTGGTTACCTCCGCCCAGTTTTCCGATCTGGTGATCCTGATCCTGAAGTGTGCGACGTTCGGGTTCTTTATTACGATGCTGCCGATCCGCTACGGGTTGACGGCATCGACGGAGTTGACCAGCATCCCCGTCGCAGTTTTGAACGGCATGATAAACGTCTTTATCGCCATCGTCATCATTGAGGTCATATCATTAATCCTAAGCTCCATTTAATGCTCTTCGCCGACGAGAATCGGCTTTCCGAGTCGCTGGCGGAGATCAAGGAAAGACACCCGAAGAACCTGGGGCTCGTTTCTCTGGACGTCCCCTTGATTTCCAACTTGAGCGTCTGGCTCAACATCGCTTTGATACGCCAGTATCATCTTAACGAGAACAAAAGAAAGTCGCGAAGGGGGGCCCTGGAACTTCTCAACCGATTCCGGAAAATCGAACTTGCCGATTTGCCCATCGGGGCTCTGGATCACCAGGATCGTTTCCTGGTCAAACTCCTTCGCGCGGCCATGGTTCCCGATGTGTGGCTCGTGCTCGATCGTCCCTTCAGACTGGTTCCGGACCTGCCCGATGCAGGAATGATCGAGAAAAGCCTGAAGCAAATCGATGAACTTTACTCATCCTGTCAGATCCTGGATTATCTCTGGAATCGGGACAGGTATAGGATAGACCATGTTTCGGAGTCTTGAATTCAAGGTTGGGCTGTTCATGCTGATCACTTCCGCACTGATCGTCGCGGCGGTGGGATATGTGGCCTTCAAGAAAGATGTGTTCTCCCGAGTGGATACGTATACGCTGGCGTCCTATTCCGGTGAAGACCTGGCGGAAGGCATGCCGGTTCTGCAGTCGGGATTTAAAATCGGCAGGGTGGATTCTCTGGAGCTGAGCAGCGACGGGCGGGTTCTCATCAGCATCAAGATCCCTCACCGTTATGCAAAGTGGCTTCATGAGGACAGCGTGTTTATCATCAACAAGCCGCTCTTCGGCGCGCCGCGCATCGTCGTCTCCACGAAAAACATGAAGAGTCCCCCCTTATCCCCCGAAACGATCAAGGAGGTGGTGGTCGCCAACGATATCAATGAAACCATCAAGAAGCTGGAACCGGTGGTGGAAAGATTGAACCGGATCACCATCAATATTGAAACCCTGACGGCGAATCTCGCCGACCCCCAGGGGGATGTGAACCAGATTTTGCGCAATACGGCATCCTTGGCAGAGCGTTTGAGCCGGACGGAATCCCTTCTTGATCTCGCCGTCGGCAACCCGGAGACCGTCGCCGCCGTGCAGGCCGCCTTACAGAATACCAGGGAAATCACCAACGAAATGAACTTGATTCTGCAGAAAGTGGACGGCATGGCCGCAAAATCGGATGAAGCCCTCTATGGCAAAGATGGCGTTCTCCCCTCCGTGAGAACCCTGCTGGTGGATCTCGTCGGCAAGTTGGCCAGACTGGATCAGTTTCTGGTTCATGCGAATAATGTGGGGGCCAACTTGGATGCGTCCACGAAGGATCTCCAGGTGCTCCGCAAGGACATTGATGAAACGGTCGGTACCCTCAACAATCTGGTAAAAGAGCTGGACCGGAAGATTCCTTTTAAAAAGGAGCCCCGGATAAAACTGCCATGAAAAGAACTCTCGTCTTGATCCATTGCTTTTTCTTGCTTCTGTGCAGTTGCAGCGCGCACTCCGTTCCGGCATGGAAGACGGCAAGCTTCAACCACCTGGAGCAGTACAAGGCCTCCTTCCTTTCGGGAAAGGATCGGCCGGCCGCCTTCCACTTTCAAAAGGCCATCGAGGAAATCAAGAGCAGCGGCGATCTGTCCCTCCTGATGACCGCTTACCTCACCCGATCCGCCCTGCAGATCGCGGTGCTTGAAGTTCCCGACCAGAGGGATTACCTGGCAACGGCAAAAGCCGCTCCGGCTGATCCTCAAAAAGACTATTATCTTTTGCTGGAGGGAAAATTCGCTCAGCTTCAAAGGGGAAACCTGCCCCCCGCCTACCAGGACCTGGCAGCGGCTCTGGAGAAGGGGCAAGAGGAACGGATCACGGAGGAAGTTTCCGCAATCGATGAGGATCTGTCCCGGCTGATTGCCACCGGCCTCGCGGTCCGCTTTCAAGGGGAGAATGAAGCGCTCTTGACCGGGGCGGTTGAAGCATCCTCCGTCCATGGCTGGCGGAAGCCTCTGCTGAGGTACCTGGACCGGCTGGAATCTTTTTATCGGAAAAATCAGGCGCCGGATAAGGCGGAAAACATCCGCCTGAAGCTTGAGCTGCTCCAAACCGAGGAAAGGCGTTGACGGGAGCGGAGCGGATCAGCCCCCGTATCCGATCCGAGGTTCAGTTGCCGCGTTCAGGAAGAAAAGCGGGACAAGCTTGTGAAGGCAGATGGTGTCGAGAAGCTGGAGGGAAAGAGGGGGTGCGCCCCCTTGGATTTCAGGCAAGACGCGCCAGGCGGGTCCAGCTTCTTGAATTCCACGGGTTATCCCTCTCGGGCTGAAGCCCGGCGGAAGGATGAAGGCCGCACTTCCTGGCGAAATAGCGGTGGAAGGCCAGGCAGGGAGTCAACTCCGGATGAAAAACGGTGACCAGCACCCCTTCATTTTCCACCGCCGCGATATAATCCTGAAGTTGAAGCAGGATCCGGACATTGCTGCCCACGCGCTGAATCTTCGGCGCCCGGATGAATGTCAGGGGAATCGGGTCCGGAGAGACATCAGGAATCGCCGCTTCGAGACAGAAGCTGTCCAGTTGTGATCCGAAACCGTTCCGTTCGACATCCATTTCGATCAGGCCCAGGTGGGGCTCCTCTCCGAGAATCCCGGTGGCCAGGAGAATGGCGCCGGCACAGGTCCCCCAGAGTTTCACGCCTCGGCGAAAGGCATCGAGAATACAGGGTTCGAGGTTGAAGATTCTCAGCAGCCGGGACAGGCACGTACTCTCCCCTCCCGGAAGGATCAATCCGGCAATGCCCTCGAAATCAGGGGGGGTCTTGACCTTTTTCCCCTCTATGCCCAGGCGTTCCAGATGGTCCAGATGCTCCCATACCCCTCCCTGGAGGTCCAGAACGCCGATGCACTTTCCCCGGCTGTCTTCGCTGCTGCTCATGAATCCATGGAAACAAAGGCACCCGGCTCCGAAGCAACTCCGCTCTGCGCAGCTCCATCTGGATCCGCCATGGCCGCCTTGTCTGCCCCTCCCTCTCCGCTCTCGCTGCTTTGACTTTCGTCCCCTGCCTGCATAAAGCGGCAGGCTACCAGCCGCGGGTCGCCAGGATCTGATCTTCCGGAATCTGGGCGATTTCCAGGCCCGGCATGGCGTCCCCCAGGTTCATGGAGGCCTCCAGAATTTTTGCCGGATCGTTGAAGTAGGCCGTCGCCATCACGATCGCCCGGGCTCGCCTGGCAGGATCGGAGGATTTGAAAATCCCGGAGCCCACGAAGACGCCGTCGCATCCCAGTTGCATCATCAGGGCCGCATCTGCCGGCGTCGCGATTCCCCCGGCGGCAAAATTTACCACCGGCAGCCGGCCGAGTTCCCGAACCTGAAGAGCGAGTTCGTAGGGAATCCCGTTGGTTTTCGCAAATCCCGTCACCTCTTCGACGGGCAGGCCTGCAAGCTGGCGGATTTCACGGTTCATGGTCCGCATATGGCGGACGGCTTCCACGACATTTCCCGTGCCCGCTTCCCCCTTCGTGCGGATCATGGCCGCTCCTTCGGCAATGCGGCGGAGGGCCTCCCCCAGATTTCGGGCGCCGCAGACAAAGGGGATGGAAAAAGAAGACTTATCAATATGGCATTCCTCATCAGCCGGTGTGAGCACTTCGCTTTCATCGATGTAATCAATCTTGAGCGCTTCGAGAACCTGCGCTTCCACAAAGTGACCGATCCGGGCCTTGGCCATGAGCGGGATGGAAACGGATTTTTTGATTTCGGCAATCATTGATGGATCGGACATTCTGGCAACACCGCCCTGGGCGCGGATATCAGCCGGGACCCGCTCCAGGGCCATCACCGCCACAGCACCGGCTTCTTCAGCGATCTTGGCCTGCTCCACATTGGTGACGTCCATGATGACGCCCCCTTTAAGCATTTGGGCCAGTTGAACGTTCAGTTCATATCTTTGCTTGTCCACGATTTTTTTACCTCTCCAGTTCCCAGCTATTCTGAGATTAAAAGTTTTTCGGGATTTTTATGATGATTTCGGTAATACGTCAAGAATAAAACTTGAGATAATCGGTTGCGGCTGGAATCCGGCTACCAGAAAATACGCATTTTAACTCCCCGGGAATTCAAATACTCCTTGATGTCCTTAAGCGTATAAGTCTGGTAATGTACCATGGATGCAATCAGTGCCGCATCGGCCCTGCCGTGGGTCAGGACCTCCAGGAGATGCTCGGGTTTTCCCGCACCGCCCGATGCGATCACCGGAATCTGCACGTTGCCGGAAATCAAGGACGTCAATTCGATCTCATAACCCTCCTGGGTGCCGTCGGCATCGATGGAATTGAGGCAGATCTCCCCGGCGCCAAGGCGTTCCGCCTCTTTTGCCCACCAGAGGGCGTCAATCCCCGTATACACCCGGCCGCCATGAATGACCATTTCGTAACCACTGGGGATCATATCGGATTTTTCAACCTTCTTCACATCCATCCCCAGTACGATGCACTGGGAACCGAAAGCCCTGGCACCCTCGGATATCAGGGGAGGATTTTTGATGGCTTCCGAATTGACACTGATTTTTTCCGCCCCCGCCAGGATCACGCGTCTCATGTCTTCGACCGTGCGGATTCCTCCCCCGACGGAAAAGGGGATCATGATGGCCTCGGCCACGCGGCGGACGATCTCGATCATGATGTCGCGCCGGTCGGAGGAAGCGGTAATGTCATAAAAGACAATTTCGTCAGCCCCCTGCTCATAGTATTGGCGGGCTGCTTCCACGGGATCGCCGATGTCGATATTTCCTTTGAATTTTATCCCCTTGGTTAACTTTCCGTCACGGACGTCCAGGCAGGGGATAATCCGCTTACTCAACATCCATTCCCCTCCAGTTGCAGAAATTCTCCAGCAAAGCCAATCCAGGCTTTCCGCTTTTTTCCGGATGGAATTGCACCGCGACGACATTGTCCGCACCGACGGCCGAAGCAAATTCGATCCCGTATTCAGTCCGACCGAGAATATTCTCCTCCCGCTCCGGCAGGGGGTAGAAGGAATGGACGAAATAAAATTCCGCTTCTTCCGGAATTCCCCGAAATACGGGATGATTTCTTCGGACGGCAACGGAGTTCCATCCCATGTGGGGTATTTTCAGTCCGCGGTCATCGTGCGCCATGTCATCGGGAAAGCGTTTCACTTTCCCCGGGATGATCCCTAAACAGGGGGTGTCGTTTTCTTCGCTGTAGTCAAAGATGATCTGTGTCCCGAGACAAATTCCCAGCATCGGTTTGCCGGATTGGGCAAGCTCTATGATCATGCGGTCCAGCCCGGTCTGCTTCAGGTTGGCCATGGCCTCGCCCGCCGCGCCGACCCCGGGAAAGATAATGTGGGACGCACGGCGCAACACTTCATCATCACTCGTAATCTGGCAATCCAGATGGAGAAATCGGAGGGCGCGGTAGACACTTGTCAAATTGCCCGCGCGGTAATCGACAATCGCAATCATACGCTTGGTTTACCACGGAGTAAGGTTCATAAAAAGGTCGCGATCCGGAGCTTCAGGGGACTCCCCGCAGAATTCGCTTTCTTCCCTGAAATCGGGGGGACCTGTTCAGCGGTTTGGACAATTCCTTTATCTTACGCGGGGGAAATTGCCAATCCCGAAGGACTCAACCAACCAGGCTGCTCCACGGAGGCTTCCGGCGGTGCCGGGAGTTAAGCTCCGCAACCTCCGGTCAGGACTTTTGTGCACGCCGGCGACCCGTGGCTGTGAAATGCCCACCATGAAAAAAGCCCCGCCTGACCGAAAGTCAGGCAAGGCTTTCCAGATTGCTTGTTTGTTGCGATGTCCCTTACGGTAATCTTATCTGGATTACGGCAAAGGATCAGGCAAGCTCGAATACATACGTTAACTGTTCATTGGCAGTCTTGGCAGCTTTAGCCTTCAACTCCATGCCGACTTTCAAGGCTTCGTCCGGGTTGGCGATAGCCGGATCAATTCGGCCGAACACCTTGTAATCGCCGTAATCCACCAGGGCGATGGTGTAGGGCAGCTCATCCGTAAATCCCGTCGGCCCATAGCGCAGCGTGCTGAAGGAAACCAGCTTTCCCTTGCCGGTCACTTCAAACCAATCCATATTGCTGGACAGAGACTTGTAACACTGTGCTCGGGGCGGGAAGAATTTCTGGCCGCAGTCCTTGCAGACTGTCCCCATGATTTTCCCCTGCTCCAGGTAATCAATGAAATCGTTGACCTGCGTTAAACTGGTGAAACTCACCGTCCCGAATTTACTGAAGCGAACATCTTTATCTTTAGCCATGATTATTCTCTCCCAAAAATAGTCACACTACCGTACAAGCCAACCCCACCGATGTTATGAACCAGACCGAACATCGGATCCTTCACCTGAATATTATCGGCCTCATCCCTCAGCTGCCTGACGATGGTCCGAACCTGCGAACCACCCGTTGCTCCGATGGGATGCCCCTTGGAAAGAAGGCCACCGTCGATGTTGACGGGAATGCTTCCCTCTTTGTAGGTCTCTTTTGCACGGACTAATTCAGGACCGCCTCCCGCCTCCGCAAAACCGAGGTTTTCAATGGCCATCATTTCGGCAATGGTGAAGCAGTCATGGACTTCGGCCACATCGATATGCTTGGGCGTGATGCCGGCCATCTTATAAGCCTGTCGACCTGCTTCAATGCCGACCGCCAACCCGCTCAACGATTCGCGCCCGACCATGTTGACCGATGCCGATGCGGCGCCAATGCCGAGAATCCAGACGGGTTTCTTGCAGAACCGTTTCGCCTTTTCCTCGTTGGCGACGATGATGCAGGAGCTGCCGTCGGCATTCGCGCAGCAATCACCGACACGCAGAGGGCTGGCAACGGGGCCGCCCATCTTCTGCGGATCGAGGAAATCTTCATGGGCCACCGGTTTCCGATAAACGGCGCGGTCATTCATAACGCCGTAAGTCGCTGACTTCACACGAATGTTTGCCAGATCTTCCGGTTTTGATCCGTATTTTGCAAAGTGAGCCTGGGCATGAAGGGCATAGTAGGCAGGCATCATCGTACCGAAGGTGGATTCCCACTGAATGTCCGCGCCACGGCCCATTCTTTCCTGGGACTCATTGGAGGTCAGCTGGGACATGATCTGGAAGCCCATAACCATGACGCAGTCATGAAGGCCGGACGCAACCAGGGAGTAGGCCAGCTTTAATCCCGTGCTGCTGGATGAACAGAGGGTTTCAACATAGAACGTCGGCTGGGGATTCAGCCCCAGGTACTCGGCAACGACGCCGGCCGGAGATCTCTGCTTGTCATACTCGGGGGCGGAGCACATGACCGTGGCGTCAATATCCGCGTTCTGTATATTTGCATCCTTCATTGCTTCACTGTAAGCCTCGAACGCCAATTCCCTTATGGAACCAGGGTAGCTTCGAACAAAGGTGCTTTGTCCAACGCCAATAACTGCAACTCGACTCATAAATCTCCTCCTGATCTTTTTGTTTAATTCAACCCGTCACACCAATTTAATTACCCGAGAATTTCTCAACGGCAGATTCGTTACCACAAAATAAGAGGGGTGTCAAATTCTAAAAGCCATTATTTCGTTCAGCATAGCACCCGAACCCCTGTAGACGACTGTCGACAGTTGAACGGACAAACAGGAACTCCGATCCATCCGCCTAGATCCTCCTAGAATTGACTTGACAAACGATAGGCAAGTTGCTATTTCGCGAAGCGATTATTTTATAATCATTATTTTCTTTTTCAGGACATTGATATCGTTAAGGCTGGACGTCATGAGTCGCAGGATCGCCACACGATCACACAGCGATTGGAACGCAGTTCCATTCCTTGACAAGAGGCGGTAACAGGCTTTCCACCCAGCTGTATCCTCAGCCGGATTGACGGCAAGTGAGCTTTTTGGACGAGACCATCGGGGCAAGAGCCCGGAGATCTGGAAACGCAAGACGGAATCTGAAAATTCGAAATCATCAAAGTCGTAAAAGCACCTCAATTTATTAAAATCAACAATAACAGGGGGTTTTGGAAATGGGAAAGTTAGATGGTAAGGTAGCCGTGGTAACCGGCGGCGGAAGAGGGGTCGGGCGGGCCATTTGTCTCGCGTATGCACAGGAAGGCGCCGATGTTATTGTAAATTTTGCAGGCAATCAGACCGCCGCCAACGAAGTGGTGGCGATGATCGAAAAAATGGGTCGGCGGGCCGTGGCTGTCCAGGGGCGCGTGGAGAACAAAGAGGACGCTGTGAAAACCGTGCAAGCCGCCGTTGATCATTTCGGCAGAATCGACATCCTGGTAAACAACGCCGGCGCAACGAAACCGGCCATGCTTCATAAGATGACGGAAGAGCAGTGGGATTCGGTGGTCGACATCCATCTGAAGGGCCCCTTCCTCTGCGTGCAGGCGGCAGCGAAGTATTTCATGGAACAGAATTACGGGAAAATCATCAATGTCACCTCCGTGGCCGGCCTGGTAGGCACCACGGGACAGATCAATTACAGCGCGGCCAAAGGCGGCGTTCTCTCTTTCACCATGTCCTGCGCCCGGGAACTGGCCAGATACAATGTCACAGCCAATGTCATTTCCCTGGGGATCGTGAAAACGGATATGACGGAAAAAATTACCACCGATGAAAAATTGAAGGAAATTTACATGCGGCGCATTCTGATGAACCGCTATGGCGATCCGGCGGAAATCGCCCCGGCCTTCGTTTTCTTCGGCTGCGATGACTCAGCCTATATCACGGGCCAGCTGCTCCGGGTCGATGGCGGTTACGGAATGACCTAAAATCAACCGGTTGAATCCGGATTGAGGATATCTTTTAAATCTCTTTATCGTTAAATAAAAAACCCCCTGAACGTCCCATCCGTTCAGGGGGTTTTTTACCTTTCAGAATCGGTCGCCAACCGCCTGAAAAAGGGCAACGGAAGGAGAAAAAGGGCTTCAACAAGGACCCCGAGATAATTTCGCGGGCACGGTAGATATTTATTGACAAAATTTAAGTTACATTATAGCGTCATGATGACTATTAGCAAGGGCTGTAGATAGGGAAAAATCAGGGATAGAAATTATGCGGATACGAGAACCAGACAAAAAGGATTCTCCGGCGGAAGCTTCACCATCCAGGAGACCATCGGATAAGTCATCGGAGAAATTTTCCGAAGTGCCGGCGACGAAAGCGGGAGATCAACCCACCGATGCAGAGAGGCCAACAGAAAGCAAGATCTTTCAAAAGGTTAAATTTGAGGTCTATGGGGAAGAAATGATTTCCAAGGAAGTCAAGCAGAGCGGAAACAGCGGTCGGGTTTATCTGCCTCCGGACTGGATCGGAAAACATATCAAAATTATTCGGATAGACTGAGCTTCCTGATCACCTTCGCACCGGAGATCAGGAAGTTTGCCTCTGCCTGGCTCCGGGGAATGAAACCCCGGCAGCGTGATCCGTTGCAGCTGATCTCACGAAGTCAACGCGCTCTCCCCCAGCAAACCGACGCAGCTTATCCACACAAAGCCACCCGGATTTCTCTTCGTCATCATCGGGATTTTGTTTCCAAGGAAGCACCTTCCCTGTTCCCTAATCTCGCCTCCGGAGGGGAAGAAATCATCCGGCAGGTTGGAGCGCCGGTGGTCGTTACGGAAAACGAAGGGGCAAACAGTCGGACTTACCGACACCAAGAGGGCCGCTTCTGTCTGCGGCGGTTTCTCAGGAACAGTTCGGAGTGTGTTATGGACAACAGAATTCTTGCAGAGGTATCATGCATCCGCGCTGACGGAGAACTGACCCCGACCCGCGAACGCATCATTCGAGAGACAGCGCTGACTGTGTCGGTAAACGGCAGGCACTTCGCCACCGCCATGATCATGGCTTCCCTGGAGAAAGAATATGTCATCGGCCATCTCTATGTCCAGGGATGCATTTCGAAGGCCGCGGACATTGCCGCCATCGACATCGAAGGCAATACCGTCCAGGTGACCCTCAAGGCCGGCATCGAACCACGAACCATCCCACAGGCAGTCCACTCCTCCCTGAAAGTGGGTCACCAAGAGGTTTCCGACTGTGTCCAGGCGATCCTGACCTCGCCGGTTTTTGAGGAAACCGGGGCCGTGCATTCCGCGGGGCTTTTTCTTGATGGCAGGGAAACCCTTGGTATCGCCGAAGACCTTGGCCGCCACAATGCCCTGGACAAGGTCATTGGAGCGGCTTTATTGAAGAATACCGATTTTTCTCATGTTCTTGCCACCTCGACGGGCCGGCAGCCGACGGAAATGATCTTGAAGTGCCTCGGCGCGGGGATCCCGATCATCGCCACCAAGGGTGTGCCCACCTCGCTGGGCGTGGAACTGGCGGAAAAAGTGGGAGTAACCCTCGTGGGGATGGTGAGAAGGGACTCCATGATCGTGTACTCCCATCCGGAAAGGATCCTGTAACAATGGCAACCCCTGGATTAAAGCCGTTTAAAGTCCGGAAACTGGAGGAAGGAAAATTAGTGACTTCCGAGGTTCTCCTCATCGTCGAAAAGGAATTGCCGATCTTGGTCAACGGTGAACCTCTGGCCACGGCTTCGGTCACACCGACGATGGAGAGGGAGTTCGTCGTCGGGTATCTCTTCGGTCAGGGCTTTATTGAAAGCGCCGCGGAGATCTCCTCGCTGGAGGTCACGGATAAGGGCGCCTTCGCCCTCCTGGCCAATGCGGATCCGCTCTCGAACCGGAAGGAGAAGACCAGCTACCGCATCGTCTCCGGCGGCGGACGGACGGCATATTTTGAGACCTCCGCCCTGCCCCGCATCGACTCCGAACTCAGAATCTCCAGGCAGGACATCTTCCGCGCGATGAGCCTCCTGTTTGAAAAAGCCTCCCTTTACCAGGAGACGGGGGGCGCGCATTCCGCCGCCCTCTTCGATGCCCGGGGCAATCTCCTCTGCGTTATGGAAGACATCGGCCGGCATAACACGCTGGACAAAATCATCGGCTTTGCGCTCCTGAACCGGATTGACTGCACCCGGACCTTCATGGTCTCCACCGGCCGCATGGCCTCGGAAATGGTCCTCAAAATCGCCCGCGCCGGCATTCCACTGGTCGCGACCAAGACCGCCGTCACCGACAAGGGCCGGGAGATCGGGGAGCAGTGCGGACTGACCGTGATCGGATCCGCCCGGAACGCAGGCTCCCGGATGTACAAGGATATGGGAGTCAGCAATATTGCCCGGAAAGCGGAAATGAAGATTCATACCTGTGCGGAGCGGGTGCTGTAGGCCTGCCCAATGCGGAATCCGGCGGTCCGGGACTCCCGGCAGGAAAGCAGCGGAAAGTGGAAGCGTTCTTCCTCGTTTATCCTTCCTGATGTTCCAGGTTACCGGCAGGCCCTGACCCTCTCCGTCCAATACCCGTTCCTGTGGATACTTTTTCATTGACATCACCTTGTGCTTTCCTTATCTTCATCTCCCTCGAACGAGTATTTTTAGAGGATTTTTATCGACGCCACAGAGGTTCAAAATGGCACAGTATGAGGGACTGGTAACCGGCCTTCTTCCGAACGGAAGGGCGGAAATCATGATCCGGCCGGACATGCCCGGCATTATCGATGCGCCTGAAATTTCCGAACGGGTTTGCCATTGTGCCACGGACAGCTCCACCATCCGACTCGAAGCGTTCAACCGGGCCGGGGCCATGGTCGGCGACTGGGTACAGGTTTCCCGCGAGTCGGCGTTCTTCCTAAAGAACGCAGGCGCCCTGATCGGAATTCCTCTGGCCGGCGCTGCCGCCGGCGCTGTTCTGGGGAGGGCGCTGGGCGGGACGGCAATGATCTATCTCTCCCTTTCAGCCTCATTTCTGGGACTGGTGCTTGGGGTTCTGTTTTACCGGCATCGGTCCGCACAGAGCCTTCCGATGATCGACCGGGTCTTGCAATCCAAGGACGAGATCGCCGGCAGGATCGCCGCCGCGGGAAAGGATTCGAGCGGCTGCCAGGAGGGTTGCAGCCGCTGCATGCCGTGGTCGGGATAAGGCCTTCCCTGACAAGGAAGGGAACTCCGCCGCCCAGGCATCAAGAAATGCAGGGCGGCGCCGGCAGGGAAACGGCAGCACTTCCCCGCAGTGAACTTCATGGGTGAAAAAACCCGCAGCGAGTCTTACCTCGATGACGCCCCCCTCCAATTTCAAGATCGCCTGCCTTAAAAATCAGCATCTCTGGTGCGTTGCAGGGTACAAGTTCAAATGAAACCGATAGGCAAAAAAACACAGAAATTCATTCTGCTGATCCTGCTTACCGGCTCCATGTTCGGCTTTTTCTGGATGGCCTGGAGCCGGGTGGCCAGTGAGCCGCTGGTCCGTTCCCGCCTGATGATGGGAACGGTCATTGAGATTACGGCTTACCACCGGGGAGCGGAAGCGGCGATCACGGCGGCATTCGCGCGCATGCAGCAGATCGAGGAATCCATCGGCAGGGATGAGTCTTCCGACCTGAACCGGCTGGCCGCTCATGCGGGTGGTCGCCCCCTGAAAGTCAGCGATGACACGTGGCAGATTCTCTCCCTGTCGGCGGAATACTGGCGGAAGACCGATGGGGCCTTTGATGTGACGGTCAACCCCCTGTTGGAACTGTGGGGGTTCGGTTACGACGGCGAGGGAAACTATCCTGAGCCGGAAGCGATTAAAGCCGCCCTGCCCAGAGTCGGCAGTGATAAACTGCGGTTCTTCCCCGATAAACGGCAGATTCGGCTTGAGAAACCCGGAATGTCGCTGACGGTGGGTGGCGTTGCCAAGGGGTACGCCGTGGAGGAGGCCGCCAGGGTCCTGCAGAGGAACGGCGTCAAGAACGCCATGATCAACGCCGGCAGCAGCATCAAAGTGGTCGGGGAGGGCCCCGGCGACCGCGGCTGGCGGATCGGGGTCGAAAACCCCCGCGAAGCGGGAAAACTCATCGGCATCATTGTCCTGCACTCCGGGGAAGCCATGGGCACTTCCGCCGACAACAGGCGTTTCTTCATCAAAGACGCTCAACGCTATTCCCACATCATCGACCCGCGAACGGGCTGGCCGGCCCCGGAAAAGATGGCCCTCGTTACCGTGGTGACCAGAAATGCGGCCACCGCCGACATGATCACAAAAGCCCTTTTCCTGAACGATCTATGCTGGAGCATTGAGTTTCTGAAAGAGGAAAAGATCCGGGCCGTGCTGGTCGATACGTCGGGAAAAGTCCACCTGACTCCCGGTTTTCAGCTGCTGAGATCCTCATGATTTCCGTTGAATCCGTTACCCATGCCTTCAACGGTCATTTCGCCCTGAGGAACCTCTCCTTTCGTGTCAACCCCGGAGAATGCTTCGGTCTCCTCGGCCCGAACGGCGCTGGAAAATCGACCCTGATCAATATTCTCGTCACCCTGCTGCAACCCGCCAGCGGCTCCGTCACCATTAACGGCTGGCCACTGGCGACGGAGCCGGCAAAAATCCGCGCCGCCATGGGAGTCCTCTTCCAGGAGTCCACCCTGGACGAGCGCCTCACCGCTTACGAGAACCTCTATTTCCATGCCATGTTTTATCATATCCCCACCCGGGAAGCCGCGCCACGCATCAACCTCCTCCTTGAAACGATGGGGCTTGCCGACCGCAGCCACGACCTTGTCGGCACCTTTTCCGGGGGAATGAAACGCCGCCTGGAGATCGCCCGCAGCATTCTTCACCGCCCGCAGATCCTCCTTCTGGACGAAGCAACCGTCGGCCTCGATCCCCAGGCCCGCCGCCGCATCTGGAATTTCCTCGCCGAACTCCGCCAAGCCAATCCTGTGACGGTCCTTCTCACCACCCATTACCTGGAGGAAGCGGAAATCTGCGACCGGATCGCCATCCTCGACCATGGCGCCGTCATCGCCTGCGATTCCCCCGCCCGCTTGAAGGAGCTTCATGGACAGAAGACCCTTGATGACCTCTTCCTGCACCTGACGGGCCGCGAATTGCAGGATTCGGAGACCGGTGAAATGGAGCGCCTGAAAGCCACCCTGCGGGTCCGGAGGATCAGATGAAAAGCGGCCTCCGGGACAGCTACTACATCATGAAGCGCGATCTCATCCGGATGATGCGCCAGAAGACCCCGCTTTTAGGGGCGATTGTCCGCCCGGCGCTCTGGCTTTTTCTCCTCGGGACGGGGCTGAAATTCGGGTTTGTCGCCCTGCCCCTGGTCGGGATCAACTGGCAGCAGTACATCTTTCCCGGAATCATCGCCATGAACGTACTCTTCTCCGGGGTGATGTCGGGAGCGACCATCGTCTGGGACCGCGAATTCGGTTTTTTGAAGGAGATCACCATCTCCCCGATCCCCCGCTGGTCGATCATCCTCGGCAAGATTCTGAGCGGCGGGATCATTGCCGGCTCTCAGGGAGTGATCGTCCTTGCGGTCTATCCGCTGCTCGGCATTTCCCTGGGTCTCCTGCAGCTGCTACAAACCCTGCTGGCCGTCTTTTTCATCGCCCTGGCCGTAACCGCCGTGGGCGTGCTCCTTGCAGCGCGGATCCGTACCCTGGAAGGTTTCGGGGCAGTCAATAATTTTGTGGTCATGCCGGTCTTTTTCCTGAGCGGCGCCCTCCACCCCCTCTCCAATATTCCTGACTGGCTGAAGATTCTGATTTACCTCAATCCCTTCAGCTACGCGGTGGACCTGCTGCGGGTCATTGTCCTGGGACTGGATGGGGATCCTCTGTTCGATATCCTGGCCATCGCTCTGTTCACCAATGTCGTCTTCCTGGCGGCGCTGTACCTTTTCGCCCAAAGGGGCAAATATTTCAGCTAGAGCTTCAGCGGCAACTCCCGCTTATTCATGCCCTTTTCAGGATACAACACCGTGGCGACGCCCCGCTTCTCTGAAATGTGCGCCGGATTCCCCAAAAAATTTCTTGACAAATATATGGTCACATAATATCCACATCACGGCTATCCCGGGTGAGCCAGTGATCGGCGGAAGCACAGGGCAGATCATTAGGTTTCTAATATTAAATTTAATCAGATCATTGGGTTATCAAATATGACTTCATCATTATTTACTTTTGCAAAAGGCGGGGTTCATCCTCAAGAATCCAAAGAGATTACCGAACATTTGGCGATTGAGATCATGCCCCTGCCTGACCAGGTTGAAATTCCCCTACTCCAGCATTTCGGCGCTCCCAGTCAGGCGGTGGTCAACAAAAAAGACCGCGTTGAGGAAGGCGCTTTGATCGGCGAGGTGAAGGGCGGCTTGGGAGCCAATGTCCACGCAAGCATCACGGGCACGGTGACCAACATCGGAACTTCCATGGGCCCGCTCTCCCTGAACATCCCTTCCATCACCATTGACCGGGACCCCGAAGCGCCGGATAAGACCTATTCGCCTGTCGACTGGAAAGGGTCAGCCCCCAAGGACCTGCTTCAGAAAATCAAGGATGCCGGGATTGTCGGGGTCGGCGGCGCCGGATTCCCCACGCATACCAAGCTGTCGCCACCGCCCGACGCCAAGGTCGACACCCTGGTTTTGAACGGAGCCGAGTGCGAACCCTACCTGACGACCGATCATCGGGTCATGCTGGAAAAACCGGATGAGGTGATTGAAGGCACAAAGATCCTCCTGCATGTGTTAGGCATCAAAGAGGCTCATATCGGGATAGAGGCCAATAAAAACGATGCCATTGACGCTTTGCGGAAGACGCTGGAAAAGCACAAGCTTGACGGCCTGAAAATCTCTGTGGATGCCCTCCAGGTAAAGTATCCTCAAGGGTCGGAAAAACAATTGATCGAAAGCGTCACCGGCCGCAAGGTTCCCGGTGGCGGATTGCCCTTTGATGTCGGGGTAATCGTTCAGAATGTGGGAACCACCAAAGCGGTTTACGATGCCGTGGTCCTCAACAAACCCCTCTACGAAAAGGTGGTCACCTTCTCCGGAAAGGGCATTGCCAGGCCGGCCAATCTCCAGGTTCGGATCGGTACGCGCATCCGGGACATAGTTTCGTACCTGGGAGGCACCAAAACGAATCTGGCCAAGATCATACTGGGCGGGCCCATGATGGGATTTGCCGTTTCCAGTCTGGACATCCCCGTCACAAAAACCACTTCCGGGGTGCTTTTCCTGAGTCAGGATGAAATCGATGACTCGTCCTACGGGCCCTGCATCCGTTGCGGCTGGTGTATCGAAGCCTGCCCCATGGGGCTCTCCCCCAATGAAATCGGACTCTACGTGGAAGCGGGGCGAGCTGCCGATACCGCCCCCTTCGGTGTATTCGACTGTTTCGAGTGCGGCTCTTGCGCTTTTGTCTGTCCATCCAAGAGACCGCTTGTCCAATTCATCCGCCTGGCCAAGCAAAAGGCAAAAAGATAGTCAGAAAAGGAGTCAAGCCATCGTGGAGCAAGTGAAAGAGACACAGATTACGGAAAATCCATTGCCGGCATTGACGGTTTCCCTGTCGCCTCATATCAAGAGCCGTGAGTCCACGGCCAAGATTATGTGGACCGTAAATGCCTGCCTGTTGCCCCCTCTGATTTTGTCTGTTTTCATCTTCGGATTTCAGACTTTGATCATTACGCTGGTGAGCGTTCTCAGTTGCGTTCTGACTGAAGCGATATCCCAGAAGCTTCTCCACCGCCCGATTACCATCAAGGACGGGAGCGCAGTGATTACCGGCCTTTTGCTGGCCTATGTGATCCCCCCCGGCGTTCCCTATTGGATGCCCATCCTGGGCGGGATTTTTGCGATCTATATTACCAAGCACCTGTTCGGGGGATTGGGTTACAACATCTTCAATCCGGCCCTGATCGGGCGCGCCTTTCTGGTGGCCACCTTCCCGGTCGCCATGACCTCCGCCTGGATTCTGCCCATGCAGGATTTTGCCATCTTCAAATATATGCAACCGGGAGTTGACGCCGTATCCACGGCTACTCCTCTTTATGTTCTCAAACATTATGGTCTCGCTGCGCTTATTGAACAATACGGAACTCTTTCTACGATTTATAAGGATTTTTTCCTCGGCGTCCGCCCCGGTTGCATCGGCGAAACGTCCAACCTCCTTATCCTCCTCGGAGGCGCGGTATTAATCTTCAAGCGTTATATTACCTGGCATATCCCCGTTTCCGTGATCGCCTCCGTGGCGCTCTTCACCTGGATCTTCGGGGGAGAGGGTTATTTTAACGGCGATCCAATCCTGGCTGTCCTTTCCGGCGGCATCTTCCTGGGCGCTATTTTCATGGCCACGGATTATGTCACAGCGCCCAGTCAGAAAAATGCCCAGTTGATCTTCGGCGCGGGAGTCGGGGCCATCACGGTCCTGATCCGCCTCAAGGGCGGCTACCCCGAGGGCATCTGTTATGCGATCCTACTCATGAATGCACTTACGCCGGCATTGGAATCATGGTTTCAACCCCAGCGTTTTGCTCCAGCGAAAGGGGCGGTAAAATGAACGAATTCATAAAGATAACATTTCGTTTGACTCTCTCTTGTCTACTGGCTGCCCTGGTCATTGGCGCAACGTTCACCGTGACAGACAAGGCCAAGAAGCACAATGAGCACAGCAATGTTCAACAGACGATGCTGAGTCTTCTCGGATACAGCAGCCAGAACCCGGCCCCGAAGGATTTGAAGCTCTATACCCTGTACCGTTACAACATCGAAGAAAAAGGCACAACCTACGTGGGCTACATGATTCCGGTCAGCTCAGCAGGGAAAGAATCTCTGGAGCTGCTGAAGCTCAACCTGGAAGGGAAATTGGTGCAGCGTCTTCCCCTGAACATGACTCCGGACCAGGCCGCTGAGGAAACGGAACGCGCCAAAATCCTGAAAGAAACCCTCAAAACTGAAAAAGGTTTCTCCTATCAGGATCGTTCTGTTGTCGCCCGGATGGGAAATGAACGGGTGGCTTATCTCCTCCCGGGGAAATTTGGAGGCTTTAAGACCTTCATCAACGTGATCCTGTCCTTAAATCCCGATTTCGCCGTTCGTGGCCTGGAAATCATGGAGCATGAGGAAGACCCCGGGTTGGGAGCGGAAATTTCCCAGAATTACTTCAAGAATCAGTTCCGCAATAAATCTTTTGAACGCCTTAAAACTCTGAATGTCGTCAAGGAACCTCTGCCCGATGAATACCGCCGCTATCTCGATGCGCCCGAGAAACTCAGCAAAGAAGATGCGGAAACAATCATCAAGCAGTATGGCGACAAGGACATTTATGCCCTGACGGGTTCCACCATCTCCAGTCGCTCGGTAAACGATGGTGTCAAAAACATGGTCAAGCGTTTCGCCTATCGGATTCAGGTGCTGAACTCGGTGATTGCCGACCAGAAGATACCAGCTTTGATTTGACATAAAGGAGGAGAATTTTGGCCGCCACGAAAAAATCCAATAGTCAGCTTGTCTTCGATGGGATCCTGCTGGAAAATCCGATTTTCCGCTTGGCCCTTTCCATGTGCCCTGCCGTGGGTTTGACAACCTCAATCAAGAACGGATTGCTGCTCGGCACAGCGGTTCTTTTCGTACAGGTCTTTTCCAGTTGTACGATCGCCGCCATCAAGAACTTTATTCATCCTCGGATTCGCATCCCTACCTATACCTTGACCATTGCCACCTGGGTCACGGTCATTGACCTGGTATTGGCCGCCTACGTACCGGACGCTTACAAGCAGGTCGGTCTCTTCGTAAAACTGATCGTCGCTTTTGCCATCATTACCATGCGACTGGAGATGTTTGCCTGCAAGAACACCGTGACGGCCTCCTTCTGGGACGGCCTGGGCATGGGGCTCGGTTTCATGTTCGGAATGGTAACCATCGGCTTCGTGCGCGAGCTTCTCGGTTCCGGCACACTTCTGGGTTACGACGTCCTGGGATTCAAACCCCTGCTGTTCTTTATTCTGCCGGCGGCGGGTTTTTTCTGCGTGGGCATCATGATGGCAATGTTTAACTACATTGAAGTCGTTTTCAATCGCAGTAAGGAGGGGAAATCATGAGCACCGTGATGAATAAGAGTTTTTTCCGGCTGAGCTGGCTGGTGCTGATGCTCCTTGTCTTCCTTCCGGGATTGGGCAATGCGGAAAATTCCTTCGTCAAAAAGGGAGCTTTCAAGGATAATCGCACCATCACGATTGAATTCGCCGGTGACACGGACGCGGGTTGGGCGACCAATCCCTCTAATTTCAAGGTTTATCAAAAGCGCAATCCCGATGTCCTTCTTCCGGTCAGCAAGGCGGTCGCGCTTGATAAAAAGACCATCGCCCTCAAGTTCGCAGAAGATATCGATCAGAAAGAGGCCCACGTGGTCAACACCACCCCCATTCTCTCCCAGGGAAAGGACATGGGAGCTGCGATGCTGGACGTGAAGAAGCCTTACATCGGCCTGCTTTTTTCCATCCTCGTCGGAGCCATGCTGATTAACAATTTCGTCTTCACCAAATATCTCGGTCTCTGCGTCTTCATCGGCACATCGAGGAAAAAAAGCACGGCCGTCAGCATGGGAATTGTTTTTACGATCGTTATTGTCATCAGTGCCATGATCTCATGGTTTCTCTATCAGTACGTGCTTAAACCGTTTCACCTTGACTTCCTCCAGGTGCTCGTCTTTATCGGCTTGGTTTCCCTTTGCATTCAGGCCGTGGATACGATTCTGCGCAAGGTAAACCCGGTCCTCTTCAAAGCCTTCGGGGTGTATCTCGTACTGGTGATCGCCAACTGCGTCATTATCGCCGTTCCCCTCACTCTGGCCAGCAATGAGTACAATGCCTTTGAAAGCTTTATGCTGGCCCTGGGCGCCGGCGGCGGTTTCCTGCTGGCACTCTTTCTGATGGCCTGTTCGCGGGAGCGATTGGAACTGGCCAATGTCCCGCCCACCTTCCGTGGGCTGCCCATTGCTTTTGTGGCCACCGGGTTGTTCGCTCTGGCCTTCATGGGTTTCTCTGGAATGGCGATCTTTTAAGTCTAACCTCCATGCCTAAAATAGGCACAACGAATATAATGAAAATAATCAATCACTTGTATTTATTTTCATATAAAAGAATATTTGAGGTAAACTATGGATCCGGTATTGATTAAATTAGCCCTTGGTGGAGTCGCATTTCTCGGTTGTATCGGCCTGCTGTTCGGCGTCGGCCTGGCCCTTGCGGCTCAGAAATTTGCCGTAGAAGGTGACCCCAAGGTGGAAGAGGTCCTGGAAGTCCTCGCCGGGGCACAGTGCGGAGGGTGCGGATATCCCGGTTGTGAAGGGTATGCGGAAGCGGTCGTTCATGATCCCGAGGTGCCGCCCAATCTCTGTTTTCCCGGCAAAAAGCCCGTGGCGGATGCAGTGGCTGAGATCACAGGGAAAACGGTCGGCGGCGTGGCCAACATTGTCGCCGCAGTTCGCTGTTCCCGCATTGAAGGGGAAGTCGGTACGAAATATGACTACCTCGGTTTCGACAGCTGTGCGGGCGCGAGCCTTGCCTTCGGCGGCCCGCAGCAATGTTCCTACGCCTGCATCGGGCTGGGAGACTGTGTCGGAGCCTGTCCTTTTGGAGCTATCAGCCTGCAGGACGGCTTCCCGGTCGTTGATGTGGAAAAATGTGTCGGTTGCGGATCCTGCGTGAGAATATGCCCCAAGAAAGTCATCGAATTAATTCCCTTGAACGCCCGGGTCTGGGTCCCCTGCAGCACGAAAGATCCCGGAAAAACGGTGAGAACCCTCTGCAAGGTCGGATGCATCACCTGCAAAATGTGCGTGAAGGCCTGCCCGGCCGGAGCGGTGAGCGTTGAGAGCGATCTGGTGCGTATCGATCAGGAGAAGTGCATGGCCTACGGCCCGGAATGCAAGGAGGCTTGCGTGGAAAAGTGCCCGCGCAACATCTTCCGGCCTTTCCGTTCAGAATCAAATAACGTTGCGCAGGCCAAGACCGCAGCTTAAGCAGGTGAAAGCCCTTTCTCTACAGGGCGCAGGGTGAAGGATCGTTCAGGTTTCCATTAAACGAAAGTCTGGGACATTGGCATCAGCGAGGTGTGTCGACTATGAGAGGGTACTGCCAGAAAGAGGTGGGCCCTCTTTTTTATTCGATTTTCATGATCCTGACGAGAGCCGTCTGCACCTGCACAGCCATGAGAGAAGTCGACCTTCGGTGCTTTTTTTAAATTCTCTCAACAGCTGGAAAGAAACAGGACCTTTTTTGTTCCGCATCCTGTCGTTTCACTCTGTCAATCGGAGTGAAACCGTCCAATATCGGCCGGTTTCAGGCGATGGGGAAATAAATTTTTCTCTGAAAAACGTCTTGAATGTCCGTCTTTCATGTGATACAAAACAGCTGCTTTTTGGATAGGCAGAGTTGCGGTGGATGATTTCGAAAGTGAAATCCGATTGCGGCAACAAGATAAATTTCTAGTCTTAGTGCCGCTCACCCATTGCCAGGATGCGGGCGGCCTTAATGCTTGCGTTCTTGATTCGTCCGTTATTTTGACGGCATCTCGGTCATGAAGGATGTGCAAGCTTCAAGCGGTACCCATCAGCCAGAAGACGGTCCGGTTTGATAGCACGGGAAGAGAAAAATCTTTCATCAGGGATTTTACCATCCCTTCATGATTGGAAGAAATTCCCGACGATAGACTCATCCTGCCCCGCGGGATGAAATGCTCAACAGATTCTCTTTGACGATAAATTGAGCTAGGCAACTCACTCTTTTTCGGCAGAAAACCGGGCGACAGCAGCCGGATATTTTCTCCCAGAAGAGATTCAGTAAATTAAGGTTTGAAAAAAATAGAGGGAGGTGATAAGGGACACTACACTGCGTTATTTGGGATGTTAAATATTCTTATGGAGGTGTTTAAT
>CAZKRB010000012.1:20148-52643 GCA_964555065.1 uncultured Syntrophus sp. | reverse complement strand
ACCTATGCCGTTGATATGGCAATACTATTTTTTCGCAACTGTTAAACTTCAGTCAGACAGAAGAGGATCAGATACAGGAAATCCCAGATCAGAGCGGCATGATATTGACCCAGACCAAGAGCGCGGACCATATTGACCAGGTGGGTAAGGGGCAGAAAGGAGGCGAGATGGCGAGCCCAGGAAGGAAGATTCTCCAGGGGGAAGAAGGTGCCGCTGAAGAGGTACATGGGCGTGATGAATAGAAAGATCGGCAAGTTGAAGAGGTCGATATTTTTCACTTTACTGGTAAAAATCATCCCCAGGGACCCGAAGGCGATGCCGCCGAGAAAGGCAAGGGGGAGGGCAAGCAGGACGTGGGGGTAACGGACGACGCCGAAGAAGCTGATGACCATCAGCATGATCGCGGTCGCCAACACGGATTTGGTGGCACCCCAGAAGATTTCGCCGGTGATGATTTCTTCAAGGGTCAACGGGGTGGCCATCATGGCGTCGAATGTTTTCTGGTAGTACATTCGCACGTAGGAACTGTACGTATTTTCGAAGAAGGCGTTGTTCATGATATTGATGGAGAGAAGCGCTGGGGCGATAAACTCGACATAGGTAATCTGCCGGCTTCCGTAGGCAATGGCACCGACCAGACCGCTGAGCCCGATTCCAAAGGCGAGAAGATAGAAGAGAGGCTCCAGCAGCGGGGGGATAAAACTGAACTTCCAATTCTGGCGGTAGACCAGGAGATTGCGCTTCCAAACTTTCCAGAAACGGCGGGAGATGGCCTGAAGACCGAAGGGGTTCATTCCCGAAGCTCCCTTCCCGTCAGTTTCAGGAAGACGTCTTCCAGCGTGGCCATGCGCAGGATGCAGCCATCGTGACCGCAATGGGCGCCGAGATCAGAGTAGAGCGACGCGATGTTGTGGCCGTAAAGAATCAGCCGATGGCCCAGATTTTCATATTCCAAGCCCATGGCCTCGACAAAATCCAGGAGTTCCGGCGCCGGTTCGGACACTTCAATGACATCGTGCCCCATGTGGGTCCGGATCAGGCCGGAGGGGTTTCCCTCCACCAGAATGCGTCCCCGATCCATAATGATCAGCCGATCGCATAACCGGGAGGCCTCGTCCATGTAGTGCGTGGTCAGAAGAATGGTTAAGCCGCTTTTTTTCAGTTCCTCCAGTCGTTGCCAGACCTGGTGCCGGGACTGCGGATCCAGCCCGGTCGTGGGGTTCATCTAGGATCAAAAGGTCGGGGTTGTTGATCAAGGCCCGGGCAAGAACGAGACGGCGCATCATTCCTCCCGAGATTTCGATTACCTTGTCATTCCGCCGCTGGTCCAGGGCAATAAAAGACAGGAGCTCCTCCGCCCGTTTCCTGGCGATCGTCCGCGGCAGGCCGAAGTAGCCGGCAAAGATTTCCATGTTCTGAAGGACCGTTAGATCCGGATCCAAAGCGTTTTCCTGCTGGCAGACGCCGATGCGGGCTTTAATGGCGCGGAGATCCCGTTGCACATCCAGCCCGAAGATCCGGAGCGTGCCGCCGGTCATGGGGGAAAAGCCGTAAAGCATCCGGATGGCCGTTGTTTTTCCGGCCCCGTTAGGCCCCAGGATGCCGAAGCATTCCCCGGGGGAGACGGCAAAGGAAATGTCATCTACGGCGGTGAAAACGCCGAAGCTTTTGCGCAGGTGTTGCGCCTCAATAACAGGTTGGCTGAATGGCCTTTCCTGAGCTTCCATGGGGGTTATGGCCTGATAAATGGGATGGAAGTGGGGTTGGCAGGTTCGAGGCATGAAATACCCCAGGATTGTGACAGGCCACTTTCCGGGATGTGCCGTTTCTTGTGAAAAATAAGGGAAAACCGCCGGCTCTCTGGCTTACAACGTAACAAGACCCTCACGAATGGCATACTTGATCAATTCCGCCGCCCGGTTGATATTTAACTTCTGGGCAATATTACGACGATGCGTTTCCACCGTCTTGACGCTGACAAAAAGATGGGATGCGATTTCTTTGGCTGTCATTCCTTCGGCCATGAGCTGCAGCATTTCCCGCTCCCTCGCCGTCAGAAGGGGGGCGTTTTCTGTCGTTGTTTCGGGCGATTTGCTGATGTAGCTTTTTACAACGATGTCGGAAATCATGGGGCTCAGATAGGTGTGATTGGTAACGACCGTTCGAATGGCCTTGGCGAGTTCCTCAAAAGCGCAGTCCTTCAAGAGATATCCGGAAGCCCCGGAGGACAGCATACCTGAAACGAAGCGTCGGTCTGAATGCATGGAAAGCGCGATAACCTTTATTCCCGGGATGCTGTTGACAACCTCTCTCGTGGCATCGATTCCGTTCAAGTCGGGCATGGAGATGTCCATAATCACAACATCGGGATGAAGCTCTTTGGCCAGCTTGATGGTTTCCCTGCCGTTTTCAGCTTCTGCAATGACCTGCATTTCCGGTTGAGATTCGATGAGAGTTCGAAGTCCGTCACGGATGATCTTATGATCATCGGCGAGTATGACCGTAATTGCCATTTTTCTCTCCTCTTTTCAGGCCGGATCCCTGGGGAAAGTCCCGCCCCGATGGTCGGCCTCATTAATTTCCGCCTTTGGTGTTATAGGGAGCGATCAGGGTGAAGTGTGTTCCTTCCCCACTCTTGGAGCGAATCTGGAGTTGGCCCCCGAGATTCTTTAACCGTTCATGAACACTGAATAGTCCGAAGCCTCCCCGCCAGTCTACGGGTGTACCGATTTTTGACACCTCGAATCCGGAGCCCTGGTCGATGACATCAATCTGAATCTGCTTTTTGTTGGTTTTTAGAATGAGTTCCGCTTTTTCCACCCCGGCGTGCTTCACGACATTCATAAGAAGTTCGCGGGTCGCCTGAAGAAGGAGGATTTGAACATCCTCGTCCAGCGTAAAGCTTTCCCTGTTTCCTTTATAAACAATCTTCAGATTGTGCTGCTCTTCAAAATATTGCATTAACCATTCCAGCGCGGAGGGCAGGCCGAGTTCGTAAAAAACGGGGGGGCTCAATTTTGTCATAAGGGAGCGGGTTTCCTGGATGGCCTGTTTGACGAATCCTTGAATTTCTTCAAGGGCCTCGGAGAAACCGCTGTACGAGGCCAGCGCATGGAGCATTTCAAGCTTGATTTTGGTGACCGCCAGGGTCTGACCGATATGGTCGTGAATTTCCGTGGCAATCCGCCTCCGCTCCCGCTCTTCCGTAGTGATCAAATCCGAAGTAAGGGAGCGAAGCTGCTCGTGGCTGGCGAGAAATTTTCGTTGGGTCTCCTTATGTTCCGCGATTTCGTCTCTCAAGGCTTCGTTGATCGTTGCGAGCTCAGCGGTGCGCTCCGCAACCTTCTGCTCCAGTTCATTGTGAGCCCTGAGCAGGGCCTCCTGGGTTTCCTTCTGCTCGGTGATGTCCCGCCCCGCCGATTGGTACTCCACGATATGCCCCTGGCTGTTATGGATCACCCGGTGAGTCCATCGATGCCAGCGGATTCGTCCGTCAGGCATGACGACCCGGAGTTCAATGGTTTTCATGGGTTCCGAAGCGTTCAAGGCAGCCAGGTGCTTCTTCAGCCGCTGGCGGTCAGGCCGGTGGATGAATTGCGCCATCGGCATGCCGGTGAACTCTTCCCGGGGCAGCCTGAACCCGTGGCACATGGCTTCGTTGACAAAGGTGATTTTCCCACTCTGCGAGAATCGGCAGATCATTTCCGTATGATCTTCCACGATATGACGGTAGCGGGCTTCACTGCGCCTCAGGTCTTCTTCCGTCTCCTTATGTTCACGGATGCTGGTCATAACGGAAAGGAACAGAGGCCTGTCCTCTGAGTCATCGCCCTGAAAGGCCGTATAAAGCTTCACGGGAAGCTGTGGCTGGCGATTCCGGCTCCGCAGATGAAATTCCAGCGCTTCATCCGTTCGGCTGTCGGAACAGGATTTTAAGTGTTCCAGAAACCGTGGGCGGTCGTCAGGGGCGATAAAACGGGAGAGAGATTTTCCTCGCAGGAGGCCTTCATTGTCCCCTCCCAGCATGGCCGCACCGGTTTGGTTGATTCGCCGGATGGTCCCCTTTTCCGTGAGGATCATGCAGCCGACAGGAGCGCTATCAAAGAAAATTTGATCCTGATTCAGGAGACGGTCGGCAGGAAGGAAGTGTTTTTCTGACTCGAGGGTGCAGAGCCCGTTTAAAACTTTTCCGGAAGGGACTTCCATCTTTGGGGAGGAACGGTCATCCGGTTTTGCAGGAACGGCTGACTGCTCCCGTGGCAATGTCGAACAGGGCTCGGCAAGAGACGGAAGTCGGCCTGCCGGTGGATTTTTTATCATTTCAAAGGACTCGTTTCTTTGAGCTCTGGTCCACGCTGAGCATGGCAGGAAATTTTTCTCCATTCGCTTCCGGGGAACGCGTTCTCCCCCCCCCCCGAAGTCTTGGTTTCTTTTTCCCGATGATCATGCATACCACTGAAAAATCATAGTTTTTTATGGTTCTTTTAAAAAAGATCAAACATTTCGAAGAATTGAAAATTCAGGCAGCGTCCTTCCTTTCAAAAAAATGTCCTGTACAAAGCCGGTACCGGCAAAAACGTGTTTCCAGAAAAATTCCGCACCCCAAAATATCTGCCGCCCCAAGGGTCATGATGAATCGATACCAACCTGCAATGGCAGCCGGGTGGGAGATTGTGAATAATGAAATAATAAGGATATTTCAAAGGTATCGAGGAAAAAAGAGCCGAGTGTTCATCACAGCGTTTATTTGCGAAGATTTCCAGTTCTTGCTGGCAGACGGATCTCCGGACAATCCTATTGCGGAAAAACACGCATTAAAAAGAGCAGGAGTACGTCAAAATCATGTTGTTTTTTGTGTCCGGGGAAACTTTAATACGTTCCCGGGTGTCGCTGGTTGTTGTCCGTATCCCGGAAATTGGGTCTCTTTCTATCTTAAATCAACATCTTAACTTTTGATATTCTACTCAAATATCCCTGATGGTCAAGAGAAATTTATAAGGGATTTTACCTAGGTGCTTGGGAAGGAATTCGGAGGAAGGTAAGAAAGATGAAAGGCCAGGCAAGAGTGGGGACCACTGGCGGGCAGGAGAAGCGCACGCCTGGAGCGCTCTCTGGGGGGATCAACCCTCTTTCCGGTTCGGAGGCGCTCGCCAGTGACCTGCCCGGCGGGATTCGTCCCTGTCGGCTGGTTTGGTCCTGTATCCGCCCGCGCTGCACCTTTCCTGACGCCCGTCGTTCTTGATTCAAAATAAAGGGCAATTATCTTTTTACGAGGGCGAGATTCAGAACCTCCAGCATGTCGCCGGCAAAGATGAAGGTCATTTCTTCCCGCACCTTGGGGGGGATCTCCTCCAGGTCCTTCCGGTTCCATTTGGGGAGGATAATCGTTTTGATCCCCGCCCGGTGAGCGGCCAGAACTTTTTCCTTGATGCCGCCCACGGGCAGAACCAGCCCCCTCAGGGTGATTTCCCCGGTCATGGCCAGGTCGCTCTTTACCGTGCGATTGGTGAGCAGCGAGGCCAGAGCGGTGAGCATGGTGACCCCGGCGGACGGGCCGTCCTTGGGAATGGCGCCGGCCGGAACGTGAATGTGGATATCCGTGTTTTCAAAAAAATCGGGCTGGATTCCAATCTGTTCCGCGTTGGAGCGGATGAAGCTGAGGGCGGCGCTGGCGGATTCCTTCATGACCTCCCCCAGTTGCCCGGTGAGGGTCAGCCCCTTGCTGCCCTTCATGGCAGTGGCTTCCACGAATAGAAGCTCTCCCCCCGTCGGGGTCCAGGCCAGCCCCATGGCCACGCCGGGTTTGGAAATCCGTTCCTTGGCTTCGGAGATCATCCGGACCGGCCCCAGGTAATGGGGGACATCCCGGACATTGATGACCGCCCCTGAAATTTCCTCCCCGGCGATCTGACTGGCGACGCCGCGGCAGACCGAGGCGATTTCCCGCTCCAGATTGCGGACTCCCGCTTCGCGGGTGTAGCCGGAAATGATCAGTTTGACGGCGCCGCCGGTGAGTTTGATCTGCCCGGGGGTAAGACCATGGGCTTCCCTCTGCCTGGGAATCAGGTAGCGTTCCGCGATCCGCAGCTTCTCATCCAGGGTGTATCCTGGAAGTTCAATGACTTCGAGACGATCCCTCAAGGCCGGCGGAATGGTGTCCAGGATGTTCGCCGTGGTGATGAACGTCACGTGGGAAAGGTCGAAGGCGACGTCCAGGTAATGGTCCACAAAGGAGAAATTCTGCTCTGGGTCAAGCACTTCCAGCAGGGCGGAGGAGGGGTCCCCCCGGAAGTCGCTGCCCACCTTGTCGATTTCATCGAGGACGAAAACGGGGTTGCTCGATTCAGCCCGGCGGATTCCCTGGATGATCCGTCCCGGCAGGGCGCCGACATAGGTCCGGCGGTGGCCGCGGATTTCGGCCTCGTCATGGACGCCGCCCAGGGAAATGCGGTAGAATTTCCTGCCCAGCGCCCGGGCGATGGATTGGGCCAGGGAGGTTTTCCCTGTCCCCGGGGGGCCGACAAAGCAGAGGATCGGACCCTTGGTGTCCGGTTTGAGCCTGCGGACGGCCAGGTACTCGATGATCCGCTTCTTCGCCTTTTCCAACCCGTAGTGATCTTCATCGAGAATGCGGCGGGCCTGCCGGATGTCCTGACTGTCCTCGGTCATTTCATTCCAGGGCAGGGCGGTGATCCAGTCCAGGTAAGTTGCAGCCACGGAGTATTCCGCCGAGGAGGGGTGCATGCGCGACATCCGGTCCACCTCTCGGAGGGCTTCCTTCCGGGCTTCTTCGGTGAGCCGTTTCTCGTCGATCTTTTTGCGGTATTCCTCGACCTCGACGCGGTTCTCATCGGATTCGCCCAGTTCATCGCGGATGGCCTTCAATTGCTGGCGGAGATAATAATCCCGCTGACTTTTATCGATGTCCTCCTTCACCTGCGACTGGATTTTATTGCCCAGTTCCAAAATCTGCAGCTGGTAGTTGACGATGCGGGTAATTTCCCGGAGCCGCTCTTTGATCTCCAGCGTTTCCAGAATCTTCTGCTTTTCTTCAACGGAGGTATTAACCACGGAAGCAATGATATCGGACAGGGCGCCCGGTTCCTGGATGGATTTGGCCATGGAGACGAACTCCTGGGGCAGGATAGGGGAAAGCTTGACGAAGCGCTCGAAAAGGGAAACCAGATTGGCCATGAGGGCTTCGGCTTCAAGATCCTTGACGAAGGCCTTCTCTTCAAGCTTCTCAATCCGGGCCTGAATGTATGGTTGCCGTTCAATGAATTCCAGGACCCGGAAACGGGCAAGCCCCTGGACCATGAGCTGGGCCTTTTCACGGGACTGCTTGGCCATTTTCATGATGGAGACACAGGTTCCGATGAGGCTGAGATCCTCGCACCGGCAGACGGGCTCCTCCGTTGTCGGAGCTTTGGTGGTTAAAACCAGTCCCATCAGCCGATCCTTTGCCATGGCGTCATCGATCAACTGGATCGACTGGCTTCCCGTAATCTCCATGGGGAATAGGATGTTCGGAAAGGCCACGGTATGGGAAATGGGCATGAGGGGAAGGATTTCCGGCAGCTTGACATCTTTGTGATCGTTCATGACCGTGCTTTCCGACATGGCAACCTCCATCGTGATGGCAACATTAAGGGCGGAATTTTTCCTGTTAACGATGTGAAAGCATGATTTTATGAACTTTTCCCGAGGGCTGCTTGATCATCCGGACCTGCAGCAGACCATCGACGTAAACCGCTTCCGCGGTGTCCGGGTCGATCGGCGAGGGCAGGACCAGATGCCGTTCAAAATACCCGCAGGGAATCTCGGCCAGATGAAAACGGGCATTGCCGATTCCGGCATCGGTGGCGCGCGTTCCGTAAACCTTGATGGTTCGACTGCTGATTTCCAGGTGAATGTCCCTGCGCTTCACTCCGGCCATTTCCGCAAAAAGAACAAGCCGGTCGGGGGATTCATAAAGATCCATCTGCGGGTGCCAGGTGCGTTGAGAAAGGGAGTAACCGGAATTGACCAGCCGAAACATTTCATCCATCGTTTTCTCCAGTTCGCCGGCCGTATCCTGAAGGGACTCATCCAGGCTGATTTTGATGTAATGCATGCCTATCTCCTTCCAAGGAGGAACCCCGGGGCGGGTTCGGGGATTTGCGGGTCAGAGATGCCGGGGACGATGGAACAAAGGAATGGAGACGTTGGAAAAATGCCATTCTGACGGATTCCGCAACCTGATTTTAAATAGCACGGTCAAAGCGGATTTGTAAAGTTCCTTTGCTGCGGATGTCTTAGAGCCCCAGGTAGGCTTGGCGAACCTCCTCGTTATGAAGGAGCCTTTCCGCCGTCCCCTCCATGAGGATCGTTCCGTTTTCCAGGACATACCCCCGATGAGCCACCTGAAGGGCCATGTGGGCGTTCTGCTCCACGAGAAGGATGGTGGTCTCGTTTTCCGAGTTGATCTTGCGGATGATCTTGAAGATGAGTTTGACGACCAGCGGAGCCAGCCCCAGGGAGGGTTCATCCAGGAGAAGAAGCCTGGGGCGGGCCATGAGGGCCCGGGAGATGGCCAGCATCTGCTGTTCACCGCCGCTGAGCGTTCCCCCGAGCTGATGGCGGCGGTCGGCGAGAATTGGAAAGAGATCGAAAACGTAGTCCAGGTCGTTTCGGATCCCCAACCGGTCCCGGCGCAGGAAGGCTCCCATATCGAGGTTTTCGGCGACGGTCAGCGAGGGGAAAATGTGGCGGCCTTCGGGGACCTGGCAGATTCCCAGGGCCACAATGCCGTCGGGGCTGAGCGTATGAATGGGCCGCCCCTCGAAGAGGATCTCGCCCCGGCGGGGAGAAACGAGCCCGGAGATCGACATGAGGGTCGTACTCTTCCCCGCGCCGTTGGCGCCGATGAGCGTGATGATTTCTCCCGGATTGACGGAAATGCTGATGCCCTTGAGCGCCTGAATGTTCCCGTACCAGGTTTCGACCTGACGCAATTCGAGCATGCTCAGATGTCCTCCCCCAGGTAGGCCTTGATAACGGCGGGATTCTCCCGGATTTCCCGGGGCGTGCCCTCAGCGATCTTCTGACCGTAATCGAGAACGGTTACCCGGTCGCAGAGACTCATAACCAGTTTCATGTCATGTTCGATCAAGAGGACGGAAATCTGCTCCTCGTCCCGGATTCTCCGGATCAGTTCTTCGAGTTCCCGTGTTTCCTGGGGATTCATCCCTGCCGCAGGTTCGTCCAGAAGGAGAAGAAAGGGCTCCGTGGCCAGGGCGCGGGCAATCTCCAGCCGCCGCTGGGCCCCGTAGGGGAGATTTTTGGCCGGCAGATTGGCCGAGTCGGCCAGGCCCAGCTTTTTCAGGATGGCATAACTGCGGCGGACGATGTCCTTTTCTTCCCGGCGGGTTTTGGGGCCGCGGAGAACGGCGCCCAGAATGCCCGAGGTACTCCGGCAGTGACGGCCCAGCATGACGTTTTCCAGGGTGGTCATGTTCGGGAAAAGACGGATGTTCTGGAACGTCCGGGCCAGCCCGCACCGGGTAACTTCACTGACCTTCAGCCCGTTGAGCCGCTCCTTTTTATGGCCGGGAGGGCTGAAGAAGATGTCGCCTCCCGTAGCCTGGTACAGGCCTGTCACGCAGTTGAAGAAGGTTGTCTTTCCCGCGCCGTTGGGGCCGATGAGCGCGACGATCTCCCCCGGTTTCACCTGTAGCGACGCCTCGTTGAGCGCCCGCAGGCCACCGAAATCCATCGACAGGCCGAGAACCTCCAGGACCGGTGGATTCTCCGGGGGGGTCACGACTCTTCCCCCTTGTACAGGTAGGACCGCCGGATGGCGGGGATCATGCCCTGGGGGCGGAACACCATCATCAGCACCATGGTGGCTCCGAAGAGGAGCATCCGGTAATCCTGGAACGCCCGCAGATATTCCGGAAGCAGCATCAGCAGCAGTGCCCCCAGGATCACGCCGGGGATGGACCCCATGCCTCCCAGGACGACGATGGACAGAATCATGGCCGATTCCAGGAAGGTGAAGCTTGCCGGGTTGATGAAGGTGGTCTTGGCGGCCAGAACCACTCCGGCCATGCCCGCCCAGGTGGCTCCCAGGGCGAAGGCGGTCAGCTTGGCCCTGGTCTTGTCCACGCCCATGGCTTCACAGGCCAGTTCATCCTCCCGGAGGGCAATCCAGGCCCGTCCGATGCGGGAATGCTGAAGGCGGTTCACCACGAGGATCGTCAGCAGGCAGAGACCGATCATGAGAAAATAAATATAGATCGTCACCTGTTGCAGGTTGAGGGCGAGGCCGAAAAAGCCCGGCCGCGGAATGTTGGAGATGCCGCTGGGGCCGAAGGAAAAGGCATTCCAGTTTTCGAGTACGAGGCGGATGATTTCCCCGAATCCCAGGGTGACGATGGCCAGATAATCCCCCCGGAGTCGCAGGACGGGAAACCCGAGGAGGATACCGAACAAAGCGGCCAGCAGAGCGCCGATGGGGAGCGCGGCCCAGAAGCCGAGGCCGTAATGGACATGGAGCAGGGCGTAGGTGTAAGCCCCCACGGCGCAGAAGGCGATATATCCCAGGTTGAGCAGCCCCGCTAGCCCCACGACGATGTTCAGGCCGAGGCCGAGGACGATGTAGAGGAGGGCCGTCGTCATGATATTGGTCTGGTAACTGGAGAAAAGAAAGGGGAAAAGAAGGGCGAATATGCCGCCGGCCACCGTCAGAGAGCGGTAAATCAGGGGATTCTCAAAAATTCCGCGGGAAAGGGAGCGCGTCGCGGAGTTTTCTTCCTCGGCGGGCCGATGTCCCGCTCCCTTCCGGGCCTGCAGGAACTGCCACGCCAGCGACACCACAAAGGCGCCGATCCCCACCGCAATCATGTTTTTCCACCGCCACTCCACGCTGTTTTCGATCGTGTTCACCCGGATCACGAGGAGCGGAAAGGTGAGAAACATGAACCAGAGGGCGGTCAGAAAGGCTTTTTTCATCGCTCATACTTTCCGGTTGATTTTGCGTCCCAGAATCCCTTGAGGCCGGAAGATGAGGACAAGGACCAGCAGCAGAAAGGAAAAGACATCCTCATAATCGCTGGAGACATAGCCCGTGGCGAAGCTTTCCGTCCAACCCAGAATAAGCCCGCCGAGGACGGCGCCCGGGATGCTCCCGATGCCGCCTAGTACGGCGGCGGTAAACGCCTTGATGCCGGCAATAAAGCCGATGTAGAAGTTGATCCGGCCGACGTGGGAGGCAATGAGCACGCCCCCGATGGCGGCCAGGGCGGAACCCAGGATAAAGGTGCTGGAGATGACCCGGTCCACGTTGACGCCGGTGAGCAAAGCCATCGTCCGGTCCTGGGCGGTGGCGCGCATCGCCCGTCCCATCCGGGTAAACTTGATCAGCAGGGTAAGAAGAATCATGACGATTGCCGTGGCGCCGATGATGAACAACTCCGTCGAACCGATGATGTGGGCGTAGGGAGCGAGAAATTCAAACTGCGGCAGCAGGTTGGGGAAGGGGAGGAAGTCGGAAGTCTGGGCGAGAAGCACGTAATTCTGAAGAAAGATGGACATCCCGATGGCGCTGATCAGGGGGGAAAGGCGCGGCGCCTGGCGCAGCGGCTTGTAGGCGATTTTTTCCACGGTAAATCCGTAGGCGGAGGAATAAACCACGGCAAAGACCGCCGCCAGGATCAGGACGGAAACCCCGGAGAATCCGTTCACGGTCAACACGCCGGCCACGATCAGGGCGGTGAAGGCCCCGATCATGTAGATCTCTCCATGAGCGAAGTTGATCAGCTCGATGATGCCGTACACCATCGTGTAGCCGAGGGCGATGAGGGCGTAGATGCTGCCCCGGGTCAGCCCCCCGACCAGGAGCTCCAGAAAATAATCCATCGCTGACTTACTTAACCTCGGTATAAACCCCGTTTCTAACCTGATACATGGCAAAGCCGACCCCCACGGCTTCTCCCTTCTCGTCAAAGTGGATCTTTCCCAGGGGGGTATCCACCTCATTGGAGCGCAGGGCCTGGCGGAGCTTTTCATAATCCGTGGAGCCGGCCTTCTCGATGGCGCTGAGCAGCGCCTGCGTGGCGGCGTAGGCATTGAGGAAGAAGGCTCCGGGATCGGCATTGTAGGCCTTCTTGTGAGCGTCCACGGCGGCAATGGCCAGAGGGTTGGCGGAGGTATCTTTGGGGCCGGTGGCATAGACGCCTTCGGCGAAAGCGCCGGCAATCTTGAGGAAGGTGTTGTCCTTTACCCCGTCATCGGAAATGAACCAGGTTTTCATGGCCTTTTTGCGCATCTGCATGACGATGGAGGAGGCCTCGGGATGATAGCCGCCGTAAATGACGGCATCGGCATCGGCTCCCTTGATCTTCTGAACGACCGCCGAGTAGTCCACGGCTCCGGGGGTGACCCCTTCAAAAAGCACGACCTGGGCGGCGTTGGATGCCTCGATCAACTTCTTGGCATATTCCGCCAGGCCCTTGCCGTAGTCGCCCTTGTCATGAAGCACGGCGATCCGGCGCGCCTTGAGTTGGTTGACGGCGAAATCGACCTGCATCTTGGCCTGTGCATCGTCGGGGGCGATGGTTCGGAAGAAGTTCGGATACTGTCCGGACTGGGTCAGTTCCGGATTGGTGGCCGAAGGGGAGATGACGACGATCCCGGAATCCTTGTAGATGCCCAGGGCCGCCTTCGTCGCGCCGCTGCAGGTGTGGCCGATCACGGCGTTCACCTTCTCAGAAACCAGCTTCGCTGCCGTGTTGGCGGCCATTTCCGGCTTGCAGACGTCGTCTTCGACGATCAGTTCAACCTGCTTGCCCCCAATGCCTCCCCGGACATTGAGTTCTTTGACCGCCAGTTCCGCGGCCTTCACCGTGGGCAGGCCGTAGGAGGCCAGATCGCCGCTGTGGGCGCCGGGGATGCCGATCTTGATGGCCTCCCCGGAGGAAGCCTGTTTTTTTTCTTCTCCGGCAGGCGGACTTCCCTGTTCCTTGCCGCAAGCGGTCAGGGAAACGAGAAAGAGCAGGATCAACAAACCTGAAATCAGCAGTCTGGAAAAGCGAAGGTTCTGACGCCGGATCATTCTTCCCTCCTGGTATCATCTTTTGATTTTAAAAGGTTGCGTGATTTTTGACCGATTCCTCTTTTGAAACCGTACTTAACTACTGAAAAAGCCCCGGGTAGTCAAGACGAAAAGGAGGCGGCCGGCTCTCGAAGCCGGCGTATCGGAGCTTGTGGGGGCGGGCGTTGCCCTGTCCTGCGGAGGGGCTCCCTACGGGCTGGGCTCCCGGTGTTTTTTCCGGAAGGCAATCCGGATGGGGACCTCCGTGAAACCGAAGGCTTCCCGCAGCGAATTGACGAGGAACCGTTCGTAGGAAAAGTGGATTTCCGAGGGCTTGCCGACAAAAAAGGCGAAGGTGGGCGGCTTCACGGACACCTGGGTGACATAATTGAAGGGATGGGCCTTTCGCTGGTACTGGGGCGGCGGATTCTTGGCCACAATCTCCATCACCTTCCGGTTAAGCTCCCCGGTGCCGATGCGCTTCGTATATTGGCGGTATACCTCCTGCACCAGGGCGAAGATCCGCGTGACACGCTGGCCGCTCAGCGCGGAAACGAAGAGGATGGGGGCGAAATCCAAAAATTTCAGCCGATCCCTGATATCCATGACGTAGCGCCCCACCGTGCTGTTGTCCTTGACGACCCGGTCCCACTTGTTCACCACGATGATGAGGGCTCGGCCCTTTTCGAAGGCCAGCCCGGCGATCTTGGTGTCCTGGTCCGTGATCCCCTCTTCCGCATCGATGAGGAGCAGGGCGATGTCGCAGCGGTCCAGGGTTTTCAGGGCCTGAACGACGCTGTACTTTTCGAGGCTGAGGCTGATCCGGCTTTTTTTCCGGATGCCCGCGGTGTCGATCAGCAGATACTTGCAGCCGCCAAACTCGAAGGGGGTGTCGATGGCATCCCGTGTCGTTCCCGGCGTCGGGTTGGCGATCGTCCGCTCAACCCCCAGGATCCTGTTCAGCAGGGAAGATTTTCCCACATTGGGCTTTCCGATCAGGGCGATCCGGATCCGCTCCCCTGTCGTTTCTTCCTCGTCGGATGGCGTCGCCTCCTCGGGAAGGTATTCCGCCAGGTCATTCATCAATTCGTCGATCCCCAGGCCGTGCTGCGCGGAAATGTCATAGATCCGGGGGACCCCCAGTCGGTAGAATTCCGGCAGAAAGCCTTCATGCCTGGGTCCGTCCACCTTGTTGACGGCATAAAAGACCCGTTTCCCCGCCTCGCGCAACAGTTGTGAGATCTCGATGTCGGCCGGGGTCAGGCCGTCCCGGCCGTCCATGAGAAAGAGGATGAGATCCGCTTCCTCGATGGCCAGGTGGGTCTGCTCCCGCATCTGCATCAGGATCGTTTCCGTGGAGGCGGGTTCAAACCCCCCGGTGTCGATCAGGGTGTAGCGGCGACCGTACCAGGTGCAGTCTGCGTAATTCCGGTCCCGCGTAGCCCCCGGCACGTCGATGACGATGGCTTTGCTTTTCTGTCCCAGCCGATTGAACAGCGTGGATTTGCCCACGTTGGGCCGCCCGATAATGGCAACGATGGTATTTCTTTCCAAAATAACTCCTTCTAAGCAGTTCCCTAATGTATTGAAGAAAGAGATTCAGTGGGTGTCCTGTTTTGCTCAGTGAATCGTAGGCTTCGTCTCTTGAATTCGGAATTGAGAGCATTGTATTATTCGTGATACCCGAATTCCTCCAGCAATTTCTCGTTCTTCGTCCATTCCTTCCGAACCCGCACAAAGAGCTCCAGGTAAATCCGCGAGGCGAAAAACTTTTCCATATCCATCCGGGCCCGGGTTCCGATTTCCTTCAGCATGGCCCCCTTTTTTCCGATGAGAATCCCCTTCTGCGATTCTTTTTCCACATTGATCGTTGCCGAAATGCGGATGAGATTTTTGGCCTCGTCCTCCTGGAAGACATCGACGACAACGGCAGCGGCGTAGGGAATTTCCTTGTGGGTGAGAAGAAGAATTTTTTCCCGGACGATTTCCGCCGCAATGAACCGTTCGCTGGAATCGGTCATCATGTCTTCCGGGAAATAGCGGGGGCCCTCCGGCAGGTATTTTCGGAGTTCGTCCAGCAGAAGGGGGATTCCCTCTCCCCGCAAGGCGGAAAGGGGGATCAGCTCCGCAAAGGGGTGCAGCTTGCGGTAGGCGTCCATCAGCGGCAGTAGCTGCTCCTTCCGGATCAGGTCGCTTTTGTTCAGAATCAGAAACTTGGGGATCTCGGTGGCTTTCAGGGACTCGATGATAAGCGGATCGTCCGGGTGGACCTCCGGCCCCGCTTCTACGACGAGCAGCAGGATGTCGGAATCGGAGAAGGTTCCCGTGGCCGTACGGACCATGATCCGGTTCAGGGGGGTGCGAGCCGTATGGATACCCGGTGTATCCACAAAGATGAACTGAGTATCTTCCGTAGTGTGAATCCCCACGATCCGATTTCGGGTGGTCTGCGGCTTGTGGGTGATGATGGCCAGTTTTTCTCCCAGGATGCTGTTGAGCAGGGTCGATTTTCCCACATTGGGCCTGCCGATGATGCCGATAAAACCGGATTTGAACATGACGGAACGTCCTCCTGAACGTTCCCTGTCCATAGCACGGATGACCCCGGCGCCGCAACAGGAACAACATCCCAGGATCACGCCGGAATCAATGACCGATCGGGTCAGAGGGAAAAACGGCTTTGCCCTTTCTCAAGGTTGACGAAAGCAGCGGGTGGAGATAGAAGGCCGGTTGTCTTTGTTGATGATAACCCAGCTTTCAATCCGGAGGTGATAGCGATGTCTGAAAACACGGGGACGCTCAGGGTGCTCCTGGGGGTCATGATGCTCCTGGCCGGGCTATGCGCCTGCGGCCAGCAGGAAAAGGGACGGGAGCAGGCGGTGGACAGGGCCGGAGTCCAGGTTTGCTTCAGCCCCGGCGGAGGCTGTACCGAGGCGATCGTGAGAGAGCTGGACGGGGCTTCTTCGGAGATCAAGGTGCAGGCTTATTCCTTCACGTCCCGGCCCATTGCCAAGGCCCTGATGGGGGCGCACAAACGGGGCGTGAACGTCACCGTCCTCCTGGACAAGTCCAATGCCTCAGCCAAGTACCGTGCGGCGGATTTTACGACTCATATGGGCATCCCGACGCTCATTGACGGTCAACATGGCATCGCGCACAACAAGATCATGGTGATTGACCGGAAAACGGTCATTACGGGGAGTTTCAACTTTACCAGGGCGGCCGAGGAGAAAAATGCGGAAAATCTGCTCATTATCCGGGACCGGGCGATTGCCGAACTTTATCTGAACAACTGGGAGAATCACAGGGCCCACTCGCTGGCTTACAGAAGGCCGGAGGGGTCTTCATGAAAGAACGGGGCGCAGCCCGGTCCGATGCAGGGAGACGGATCGGTCTCCCACCTGCAGCTTCAGCCATCCCCGCGGGTAATCCGGATTGCCGGCAATCCGGATGCTCCGGGGCCGGAATCGTCCGTTGAGGAAGGGCAGATTTTCGCTTCCGTGCCCCCGGAAATCCGACACGTCCCGGGGTGACAGCATGAAGGTGACGTTCCGGCCTTCCGGCTCTATACGGGAAAGCAGGGTTGCGGCCATGTCCCGGAAGAGCCGGGCGTTGACGAGAGAGCGGAAGGCCGGATGATGGGGGCCGGCGATGACATTCCCCGGGCATTCCATCTCCGGGGTTGTCTGAAGGCCGAGCCGGATGACCGGGATCCCCGCCTTCTCCAGGCGCAGCAGGGCATACAGCGACTGCCGGACAGCCTCGGGGAGCGTCAGAGGAAGGTACTTTCCCTCTTCATAAAGGGCGGCCAGGATCGTGTCCCGGAAGACCAGGGTGGGGTGAAGCCGCACCGTATCAGGCTGGAGGCGGATCGTCCGGTCAAGGGTGGCGGCCAGGGAACGGGGGCTGTCCCCGGGAAGCCCCAGCATCAAATGGAGGCCCACCTCGAGGCCTTTTGCCCGCAGCCGTCCGGCGGCGGAGACCACGTCTTCCGCCGTGTGATCCCGCCGGGATTGCAGAAGGACTCCTTCGTCGAGGGACTGGGCCCCCAGTTCCACCGTCCGGACTCCATGGGCGCGAAGAAAGTCCGGCAGGTCCTCATCGATCTCATCGGGACGGGTGGAAATCCTGAGGCTCTCGACCCGCCCGCCTCTCAGGTAAGGCTGCGCCATCCGCAGCAGCCGGGCCTGCTCTTCTCTCGCCATACCCGTGAAGGTCCCGCCGTAGAAGGCAATCTGAACCGGGCGATTCCCCGCTTTTTCCTTTCCCGAGTAAAGGGCAACGGCCCGCTCCAGGGTCTCCTCGCTGACGTCCGCCTGGGAGCCGCCGGCGGCTATCCTTTCGTTGCAGAAGATGCAGCGCTGCCGGCAGCCCCGATAGGGAAGAAAGATGGGGATGATCCGGGGAGAGACAGGGGGAAGTTCACGGGGTGTCATCGGCTTCCTGCCGCAGGGCAGCCAGCGCTTTCCTGGCCGCATCCTGCTCCGCCTCCTTCTTGCTTTTCCCCTGGCCGGTTGCCTGGAGAATACCGGGAACGGCAACGCAGGACTCGAAGATCTTTTCATGATCGGGTCCGGATTCTCCGCTGAGCGTATAGCGGGGAATCTCCCTGAACCGCTGCTGGCAGAATTCCTGAAGGTCCGTCTTGTAATCCCGGTAGGTGACATGACGGCCTCCTTCTTCGATGAGGGGGGAGAAGACCCGCCGGATGAATTCATAGGCCCGGTCAAAACCGCCGTCGAGATAAACAGCCGCGGTGACGGCTTCAAAGGCATCGGCCAGGATGGAGGCTTTGGAGCGGCCGCCGGAACTTTCCTCGCCCCTTCCCAGGAGGAGAAAGGCGCCCAGGGAAAATTTTCGAGACAGCTCGGCCAGGGACTGCTCGTTGACCACGGAAGCCCTCAGCCTGGATAACTGCCCCTCCGCATCGTCGGGAAAGCTTTTTATCAGCAGATCACTGATGCACAACTCGATGACGGCGTCTCCCAGGAACTCCAGCCGTTGATTATCCGCGCGGCAAGAGGAGATCGCTTCATTGAGGTAGGAGCGGTGGACAAGGGCATTATCCAGCAGTTCAGGATTCCGAAAGGAATAGGAGAGAAGCTGTTCCAGTGTTTTCAGGGCAAGCAACCGCTCTTCGGTCATGGCGGAAGAATCCTCCCCGAAAGGGTCGTTCCTTCGACGGCTTCCACCTGGACCTTGACGAGCTGATTGACCTGTGAGGCCATGCTGTCCGTCAGGAGGACCGGGAGGTAATTGTCGGAGAACCCTTTCCTGCGTCCGCTTTTCCGATCCTTCCGCGCCTCCACGAGGACGCGCAGGCATGAATCCTGAAAACGCCGGGCAAAGGCTTCCCGCTTGCGGATTCCCAGGTTGCGCAGCACCTCCGCCCGTTTTTTCTTCTCCTCCGGACCCACCTGGCCGGGCATGTCGGAGGCGGGGGTCCCGGGCCTCGGGGAATAGGGGAAGACATGGAGGTAGGCGATGGGCAGGGCCTCGATCAGCTCAACGGTGCGGGTAAAGGCCTTTTCATCCTCTCCGGGCAAACCGGCGATCACGTCGACGCCGATGGACAGACCGGGGAGGGACGAAGCCAGATTTTCCAGCAGCTCCCGGAAAAAAGAGGCGGTGTAATGGCGTTTCATGCGGGAGAGGACGGCATCGTCTCCGCTCTGCAGGGGAATGTGGAGGTGCGGGCAAAGCAGGGTGGAATGGCGAAGGAGGGAAATCAGGTCGTCGGAGATTTCCGTGGGCTCGATGGAACTCAGGCGGAGCCGCTCCACGGGGCGCTGCTCCTCCACCTTCCGCAGCAGTTCGACGAGGGAGGACCTCGGGGTCAAATCCTGGCCGTAGGCGCCCAGGTGAATCCCCGAAAGGACGACCTCCCGGTAGCCGTTTCGACCCAGGCGGGCGAGATGTTCCAGAACGCCCTCCGCATCCAGGCTCCGGCTTCTGCCCCGGGCCGCGGGGACGATGCAGTAGCTGCACCAGGCATTGCAGCCGTCCTGGATCTTAAGAAAGGCCCGGGTGTGATCCTGGAAACGGGTCAGCTCGAGGGCGGAGAATTTCCGCATCTCCTGGATGTTCCCGACCCGGACCTCCAGCCGGTCGCGCACCAGGCTGCCGATCAGCTCGGGGATCTGTTCCTTCTCCCCCTGCCCGGCAATGAGGGTGACGCCGGGGATTTGGGCGATTTCGGCGGGCGCGGTCTGGGCGTAGCATCCGGTCACGACGACGGCGGCCATGGGGTTTCTCCGTGTCGCCTGCCGGATGAGCTGCCGGGATTGATAATTGGTCCGGGCCGTCACCGAACAGGTGTTGATGACGTAGCAGTCCGCCGCCGCGGTGAAGGGGACCAGCGTGCAGCCCCTGTGGACCAGGGCTTCCCCGAGGGCTGCCGATTCGTACTGGTTGACCTTGCAGCCCAGCGTGGTGATCGCTACGGTAAGCGAGCGGGGGTCCTCGTTCAAATTGCTTCTCCTTCCCGGATATTCCGGGCCTTTTATCACCCTGAGACGGTTTGTCAAGGCGAAAGGGGGACTGGATTTTTGGTGGAAAGAGGATTAAGAATCAGACAGATCGTCTCCCGGAGGCTGCCATGGAAAACCTGATATCCTATCTCTCGGCTCATCATTTCGCCCTGATGCTGGTGATGGCTGCCGCCGTGCTGATCGTCTGGTTTATCTTCCAGAAGCTCATGAAGCTGGCGCTGCTCTGTTTCCTCGTGACCCTGGGGGTCGCGGGCTATTTTTACTTGAAGCAGCCCGGCCGGACGTGGAAAGATGTGACCGAGGCCTGGCAGAAGACCAGGACCCAGACGACCAAAATCATAGAGACCGGCAAAACCACCTACCAGAAAGGGAAGGAAGTCTACGGGGAGGGGAGAAAATTTTCCGCCACCATGGATCAGCTGATGGGAAAGGACAAGGAGACCGGTTCGGAACGGGAAGTCTCGAAAAGGATCAAAACCCCAGATTGATTTCCATGGCCCTGGCCGGACAGGCGGTGACACAGACCCCGCAGCCGTTGCACACTTCCGCATCAAAAACGACTTTCATGGTCTCCGGGTTCATGGACAGAGCGTCGGTGGGGCAGAAGGCGGCGCAGGCGCCGCAGTGCACACACTTGTCCGTGTTGTGGCTGACGCTTTTCGAGAGCGGTTCAACCCGGAGCCCCTTCTCCTGGAGAAAGCGCACTCCCTGATCAAAGTTTTCCCTCTCTCCGCTCAGTTCCAGAACGATGACGCCTTCCCGCCGGGGGAAGATCCTCGCTTTGAGAATATTGAAGATCAGGTCGTATTTCTTGACCAATTGATAGATGATCGGCTGTTCGACGATGCCGGCGGAATACCGGATAATCACTTTCTTGGAATACATGGTCCTGCAGCTCCAATGGATTGATGAGGGAAAGTTTTATTGAATAATTTCTTGATCCTGTCAAGAACTTCATTGCGGGGGCGGGATGATTTGCCGGCCCCCGGAGCGGGCAGGGAACCTTTTCCCCTTTTCCAGTGGAAAATCGCTCGAAATTTCAAATCTCCAGGAGGGAATCCCAATCCATGGTGGAAAAAGTTCCATGGAGGGAGTGATCGTCGAAAACCCGGGAATAGGTCAGGTTGAGGAAGACGGTTTCGGCGATGAACCGCACGGGCTCCGGAGGAACCACGTCGTCATCGCTGCCGTGAAACAGCGCTGTCGGAATACGGAGGCGGCGGGAGAGACAGGGCGCGAAATCGGGAAGGCTCAGGGCCGGCGCCAGCAGGACGAGCTTGCGGACCCTTGCTTCCTGTTCACAGGCAAAGAGGGCGGCCATCAGTCCGCCGTAGCTCGACCCCACCAGGATCAGATCGGCTTTTCCCTCCAGCCGAAAATAAAGGGTCTGCATCCTTTCTTTTAAGGAACCGGTATAATCGCCGATGATCATGTCCGGATAGCGGGTCCTGAAATAGACGCCCTTGTCGCCCTGGCCGCTGCTTTCCAGCCCGTGAATGAAAACCCGCGTCATGTGGATGATCCTTTGCGTGCCTTTCGGATAAAGTTTCTCCCGGAAGGTCTAACTTCCCGGGAATCCTGCGGCTCTGCCCGGAGGGAGGGGATCAAAGCTCGAACGCCACGCCGCGCTCACCGGCGATGGTTCTCAGCATCTCATAGACGGTTTCCTCCAGCGGGATGCCTTCCCGGCGATGCTTTTCGCACAGTTCGAATTCCTTCTCCCCGTGTATGTAAATGCGCTGCTGACCCTCGGCTTTGGACGATTCCTTGAGGCGATCGATGAGGTCGTCCATTTTATCCTGGAAAATCGCCATTTCCACGAAGTTTTCAATGTTCAGGGCCAGGAAAAAATGTGAAACCTGGGCCGGCTGGCCTTTGCCGCCGGGACCTTTGGTATCGACCAGGTCGGCATAGGCGCCTCCCGACAGGACGCCGCAGAGGATGTCCACCATCAGGGCGATGCCGTAGCCCTTATAGCCGCCGTAAAGTTCCCCTTCTCCTCCGAGAGGGAGAATGCCTCCTCCGAGGCGGGCAATCATATTTTTCAAAACCTCCGTTGCATCCGTCGCGGTCCGGCCCGTGGCATTCACGGCCCACCCTTCGGGCATGCATTTCCCCAGGCGATCATAGACTTCCAGCTTGCCGCGAGGCACCACGGACGTGGCCATATCGAGGAAAAAGGGCTTGTTCCGCCGCGTCGGAGCGGTCATGCTGATGGGGTTGGTGCCGATGATCATCTTCCTTCCGAACGTCGGCACCACCAGGGGGGCCGAGTTGGTCATGGAGATTCCCAGCAGCCCCGCGTCCAGCATCATCTGGCTGTAATACCCGGCGATGCCGTAGTGGTTGGAATTGCGCACGGCGACAATGCCGACCCCTGTTTTCCGGGCTTTTTCAATCGCCTTCAAGGTGGAGAAATGACCCACAAGCTGTCCCAGCCCCGCCCGGCCGTCAACCGTGGCGGTGGAGGGGGCCTCACGGACGACAGCGGGCCGGTTGTGCGGCACGATGGTGCCGTTGGACATCCCGTCAACGTAGCGCAGCAGACGGGCCACGCCGTGGGAAGGGATGCCGCGCAGGTCGGCGAGGACAAGGTTGTCCGCGCAGATGAGGGCCTCCTCGGGCGGGAGGCCGAAGCTGGAAAAAACATTCTGCACGAATGAAGTTAACCGTTGATGAGAAACACAGCGGGACATAGAGAATTCCTTCCGTTTTACATATCCACAAACTGGTTTTCCCAGGCGGCATCGATGTTTTCCCGGGTCATTTCCGGAGGCCGACGGTGATAGCGGGAGTTGGTCAATATGTGCTCGACGATGTCCGCCGGGTGGCAGGCATTGAAATTTATTTCCAACCTCCGGTAATAGTTGGCCACGAGATACTCGAAGACCTCCTGGTTGAAGGGGATGCCGCTGGTCTTGCAGACCAGTTTAAAAATCGCATAATATTCCCTTTCCGTGGGATGGTCAATCTTGATCTTGTAGTGGATCCGGCGGAGGAACGCTTCGTCCACGAGGGACTTCGGCTCCAGGTTGGTGGAAAAGATCACGAGCATATCGAAAGGAATGGAAAACTTCATCCCCGTATGCAGATTCATGAAGTCGATTCTCCGGTCGAGGGGAACGATCCACCGGTTGAGAAGATTCTGCGGGTCGATCAGCTGCCGGCCGAAGTCATCGATAATGAAAAGTCCGTTGTTGGCCTTCATCTGCAGGGAGGCCTCATAAAATTTGGAGATGGGGTTGAAATCCAGATCGAGCATGCGCAGGCTCAACTCTCCTCCCGTCATGATCACCGGCCTTTTGATCAGAACCCAGCGCGGGTCGATGTTTTCCTGAGCCCCGGCATTTTCCACGGGGAAATGCGTGACCGGATCGAAAACGCTGATGATCTGGCCGCCGACGGTGACCGCATAAGGGATCCGGATGGCGCCCGGCAGAATCCGGCCGATGGCTTCGGCAACGGCCGTCTTGCCGTTGCCGGGAGGGCCGTAGAGAAAGAGGGCTCTTCCCGAACTCATGGCGGGTCCGATCCGTTTCAGGATATCCTCCTTGATGACGAGATGACGGAAGCCCGCCTTGATGTGTTCATCTTTCATCAGGATATTTTTCACCGTCTGGGCTTCCACCATCGTCCGGTACGCGTCCAGGGTAACCGGCGCCGGACCCGCATAATGGCAGAGGTTCGAGATCTCCGTCGCCCACTCCTTGCCGCGGTCCGTCTGCTTGAAGCTGTAGGTGATGCTGGCATAGCCGGCGCCGCCCGTGACCTCGATAAATTTGTCCCGCCGGAGGATTTCGATCGCCTGCTGCGTGATGGTCATGGAGAGCTTGATCCGCTCCGCCACTTCGGTCAGCTTGAATTCTCCCATGAAGAGGGTATGCTTCATGATCAGTTCCGTAATGAATCCCATATCCAGCCCCGTTTCCTCGACGGTGGTCGGAATGGGAGGGGCGGCCTGTAAGAAGCGACGAAGCTCTTCTTCCCCGATGAACCCCAGATCCACAAGATTCTCCCCGATTTTTCCTCCCCGCTGCTTTTGCCTTTCCAGGGCGTGGGCAAGCTGCTGAGTCGTGATCATTCCCTCCTCTACCAAGCCGTGTCCGAATGGCTCCATGATTTCCCTCCTGAGGTCTCCAGAATTTCCGAAAGCTGCCGCCGATGAAACGGTGGATTCGGTTTGCCCTTTCCTGTCGGGAATGAGCATCAAGGACTGGAAGCATAAAATATTCCCCGGGGTTGTGATGATAAGGAAAAGGGGAAAATCAGGAACAACGGCAAAGAAGTCGGCGGGGCTCATCGCTTCTTCCCCAAGGCCGGCCTGAAAAGGCAGAGACGGGGATGGCCTCCTTGGGGAAGGCCCGTCCCGATCCCGCGCCGGCGATGTTTACACCTTCGGCCGCCAGAATAACGGAGGCATGGAATCTTGTAAAAGGGAGAATGTTCCTGATCCCGCGGCGAAGAAGTCCGGGTTGTTAGGGATTGATTTAAGGATTTCAATATGTCAGTATGCCCGAAATTTCTGCTGGAGGAGAAGCGTCATGTCGGTAGTGAACCCCTTTAGAGCCCTGAGACCGAATCGTTCCTTTGTCAAAGAAGTTGCCTCCCTGCCTTACGATGTCCTCAACCGGGACGAAGCCAGGGCGCTTGCCGCCGGAAATCCGGTGAGCTTTCTGCGGGTTGAGAAATCGGAAATCGACCTGGCTCCGCCTGAGGACGAGGTGCCGGAAAAAGTCTTTGCCAGGGCAAGGGAAAATCTCGATGGCCTGCTGCGTCAGGGAGTGATGTTCCAGGAAGAGGCGCCCTGCTATTATCTCTACCGTCAGCGGATGGGCGACCATGAGCAGACCGGCATCGTCGGCTGCGCCAGCGTCGGCGAATACGAGACGGGGCGGATCAAAAAGCACGAGTTGACCCGGGCGGACAAGGAACTGGAGCGGACCCGCCACGTCGATGCGGTGGAGGCCCAGACAGGGCCGGTTTTCCTCGCTTACCGGGCGGTGAAATCCATCGATCGTCTCGTTGAGCGGTATGCGGCCGGGCTGCCCGAATATGATTTCACCGCTGATGACGGGATTGTCCATCAGGCGTGGGTCGTCAGCGATCCGGGGGATATCCGGAGCCTTGCCGAGGAGCTGAAAAAACTGGACGCCCTTTACATCGCCGACGGGCACCACCGGGCAGCCGCGGCCTGTTCCGTATGCCGGTCACGCCGGGAAGCCAATCCCGGTCACCGGGGGGATGAACCCTACAACTTTTTTCTTTCCGTCATCTTTCCACACAATCAGCTGCGGATCATGGACTATAACCGAGCGGTGCGGGATCTTTACGGTCTGGATCAGAAGGCCTTCCTGCACCGAGTCGAAGAAAAATTTGCGATCCGGCCGGATTTCAGCAGGAAGTCCCCCGAGTCGTTTCATACCTTCGGGATGTATCTGGCCGGGCGCTGGCATCAGCTGACTGCCGGAGACAATCTCTGCGATGAGAAGGATCCCATCGGCAGCTTGGACGTTTCCATCCTGCAGACCCATCTGCTCGGGCCGGTGCTGGGCATTTCGGATCCCCGGACGGACCAGCGCATTGACTTCATCGGGGGCATCCGGGGGATGGAGGAACTGGAGCGCCTTGTGGATTCCGGGAAATTTGCCGTGGCCTTCTCCCTCTTTCCGACGACGCTGGAGCAGTTGATGGCGGTGGCGGACGCGGGGCTGGTCATGCCTCCCAAATCCACCTGGTTCGAGCCGAAGCTGCGCAGCGGTCTCTTTGTCCATCGGCTGAGGTAAGAGCCGATGGAACCGGTTCATCATGAGTATGCTGCTCCATGAAGACGAAACGGCGGATGAACTTCTCCAGGGCCGTCTCCAGGTGATCCAGAAGAAAAAAGGATACCGCTTTTCCCTTGATGCCCTGCTGCTTGCCCATTTCATCCGCCTGTGCCGCGGTGATTCCCTCCTGGATCTGGGGACGGGCAGCGGGGTCATTGCCCTGATTGCGGCTCTTCACCGGCCGGAAGTCCGGGTGACGGGCATCGATATCCAGGAGAAGATAGTGGAGATGGCGGCGCGCAGCGCGGCCTTGAACGGCCTGGAGGGTCGGGTGACCTTCACCGCGGGCGATGTCCGCCTGCTGAGCCTGACGTTTGCCGCGGAGTCTTTCGATGCCGTGGTCTGCAATCCGCCTTACCGAAAAGTGAACTCCGGACGGGTCAATCCCAGGGAAGAGAAGGCCCTGGCCCGCCACGAGCTTCAAGGAACCCTTCGGGATTTTCTGTCATCGGCCTCCCATGTCCTGAAGCCCGGCGGCCGGTTTTTTGTCATCTACCCCGCCCGGCGGATGGCGACGCTCATCGCGGAGATGCGGGACGCTTCACTGGAGCCCAAGCGATACCGGGGCGTTCACTCGCGCTTTGATTCGGAAGGGGTCTTTGTCCTGGTGGAAGGCCGCAAGGGAGGCGGCGAGGAGCTGGAGATCCTGCCTCCTCTTTGCATTTACAAGGATTCAGGGGCTTATACGGACGCCATGGAGGAAATCTTCAGGGATCTTTCCCGACCTCCACAATCCGGCGATGGGTGAGTTCTTTCGTCATGACCCTCTGGAGAATCGCCCGGAGCTCTTCATCGGCGATGGATTCCGTGCACTCGGCGATCATCTGGCGGTCCCTCTGCTTCAGGACAGGGGAGCCTTCCGGGAAGGGGGGAAGCTCCGGAGGCTCGGCAGAAGGGCGGGTAATCCGCCCCAGGGAAAAGAAAATGTTCCCGATGACCGCCCTCTGAGCCAGAGCATTGAACTTGCCGATAATGTCCGGCTTCAGGAAGGAAAGCTGCTGCATCCAGACCGAGGTGGAAACCGTGACGAAGAGCGTTTTTCCCTTGAGGTGGCTGGGGCAGGTCTGGGCGGCGATTTGGGGGCCGACGGACCGGTCCCAGAAGGAGAGTATTCTTCTCTCCTCCAGATCGATGGGAACTTTCCGCTTCTTCAGGGCTTTCTGAAGGACCTGGCCGAGGGGTTCCGGTTTTTTGAGGGCGGCTCTCCTGCGCATGCCTTTCCTCTTCGCACAGATCCGGGATCGGGTCAAGAGGCGCCGAGGCCGGATCTGGCACAGGGAAAACAGCCGATTACAACCTATTTTTATACGACATTTGAAAGGTGTTCGATATGGAACTGGCGGAAATGATCAAGCAGGTAAAAAACCTTCCCGATTTTGACAAGGCGGGGATGATCCTCTGCCATAACGGCGTGGTCAGAGGCACGACAAGGGGCGGGGCGCCCATCTCCGAACTTACGGTCAGAGCCGACCGGGAGCGTCTGGCAGCCATTATCTTGGAGATCAAGAGCCGCCCGGGCATTCTCGATGTCCTCGTGGAAATCCGGGAAGGCCTCCTTCATGTGGGCGACGACTTGATGTACATCGTCGTGGCCGGCGATATCCGGGAAAATGTTTTTGCCGCGATGATGGACACGCTCAACCGGATCAAGGCCGAGGTGACGAAGAAAGAGGAGCGTTGATAAAGGGAGCGCAAGGGGAGGCCACACTCTCGGAACTCCGGAAGGGCAAGCCTCACAGAGCGGCGATCAGGGAGAAATTTGCGGGGCCAGATCCCGAAGGACCGCGGCAAAGGCGTCGAAGGTCTGCTGCCCGAAAAGGACGAAACGCACCACTGCGATATCCCGATGGGCCTTCAGGTAGTCGATGACGGTTTCCAGGGCGATCCGGGCCGCCTCCTTCAAGGGATACCCGTAAACCCCGGCGCTGATGGCCGGGAAGGAAAGGCTTTTCAGCCCCCGCGCCGAGGCCAGCTTCAGGCTTTCCCGGTAGGCTCGGGCCAGCAGTTCCGCTTCGCCGTGCTTACCGCCCCGATAAACGGGGCCCACGGTGTGGATCACGTATCGGGCTTTCAGATTGCCGCCAGTGGTGATGACCGCCTGCCCGGTGGGGCAGCCTCCGATTCGGCGGCATTCGGCCATGATCGCCGGTCCGCCGGCCCGATGAATCGCTCCATCCACACCGCCACCCCCAACCAGGCCGGTGTTGGCCGCGTTGACCAGGGCCTCGGTTTCTTCCCGAGTGATATCACCCTGAACCAGGGCCAGGACGCTGCCTCCGATTCGAACTTCCATTTTTTCTCCCTCGGTTTGGTCTAAAAGACCGGTTTCCCCTTTCCGAAGACCAGCAGGTCATAGGTTTTCTGGATGCGATCCCAGTTTTCCTCCCGGTCCATGGACCAGTAGCGGCCAATGACCGAGACGACCCGTCCCGTTTCGATTTCCGCAGCTCGCCGTTCAATGTCTTTCACGTACCGGGCGCCGCTTTCGGGAAGTTCGCCCCGCCTCCCGAGCATGGCATGAATGTAGACCTTGGGGACCTTTTCCCTCCGGGCCATCTCCATCAGGGCATAAAGGTGATGAATGGAGCCGTGGGAGCTGAAAAAAGACACAATGCCCATCAGGTGAAGGGCTGTCCCCTTTGCTTTCGCCGCCCCCATGGCCTGGAGAAAGGCTTCGTTTTCATAAAAGGTTCCATCGGCGATCGCCCGGTTGATGCGGACCCGGTCGGCAAAGATCTGTCTGCCGGCGCCGATGTGGAGGTGGCCGGCTTCAGAATTGCCGACGGTGCCTTCCGGCAGGCCGACGGCTTCTCCGGAGGCTTTCAAGGTCGTCCAGGGATGGGACGTTTTCAGGGCATCCAGGGTCGGAGTGGCGGCTTTGGCAATGAGGTTTCCCGGATTTGGAGCGCCTTCTCCCCAGCCGTCGAGGAGCAGGAGAAGGAGTCGGTGCGTCGGTCGGATGTGTTCCGGAGGGGGAAAGGCGATGAGCGACCGACCAGCCATGACCTCCGGGACGGGGAGACCGAGGAGTTGGAGCACGGTCGGAGCGATGTCCGTCAGCGCGCCGTCCGGCCGGAGTCGAAGACCGGGGGTGTCGTGGAGGAGGACCAAGGGGACGGGGCTGTCCGTATGGCCCGTATCGACGGCGCCGTCGGGATAAAGCCACTTTTCCACCGTTCCATGATCGGCGGTCACCAGGACCGTCAATCCCTGCCGCCGCGCCTCTTCGATCACCCGGCCCGCATGGCGGTCAACCGCCTCCACCGCCCGGAGGATGGCCTTCTCGTTTTCGATGTGGCCGACTACGTCCACATTGGGGAAATTGGCGAAGATGAACCGGCAGGACGGATCATGAATCTTATCGATGACCGCCGCCGTAATTTTGTCGATGGACATTTCCGGGGCTTCATCAAAGAGGTGGACGTCTTTGCGTGTCGGAACGATGATCCTTTCCTCGCCCGGCAGGGGGGAATTTTTCTTCCCATTGAGGAAATAGGTTACATGGACCGCCTTTTCCGCCTCGGTGATCTTGGCCTGGGGGAGGGAATGGCGGGCGAGGACGTCGCTCAGGGTATCCCGGACTTCTCCTTCCGGCGGGAAAGCTAGCTGGACATTCAATCCTTTCGCGTACTCAATCATGGTGGCAAAGGTCAGGGACAGATCCGCCACCGGGGCGAAGGAAGAAAACCCCTTTTCGGTGAGGCTGCGCGTCAGTTCGATTTCCCGTTCTCCTCGGATATTGTAGAAGATGACGGCATCGCTTTTCCCGATGCGGCCGACCGGCTGCTTGTCCCCGTCCACGAGCACCAGGGGTTCCATGGTCTCGTCGTCGCTGTTGTGCCGATATGCATCGCGGACGGCCTGCGACATCACGCTGCGTGTTTCCTCTATTGCCATCGAAAGGCTCCCTTCTTCCTTTCTTTACTAGCGAAAGAGGGTATTGATGTAAAGTAAAATCATCCCGGGGCCCCGTGGCCTTTTCAGTTGAAAATTGAGAGGTTCAATGATAGTAATTTAATGGAGTCAATAAAAAAATTGCATTTTTATTTAGCAGGTTACAGATTTCTTCCTTGCCCCTGGGAGAAACTGTCGGGGCGACGGAGTGAAGGCGAATGGTTTTACTGGGAAAAACCCCGGAGAATGTCCTCCAGGAAGAACTTCTGCGGGAAAAGGCGGAAGTCCTGGCCCGCGCGGGAGAGCAGGTAGCATGTCTCATCGAGGCGTTGCGCGAGCTGCAGAGGGACATTGAAAGTCTTCTGGGCAGCATCCATGCGGAGGATTCGGAAGGGGCGGTGGCTGGCGGCGGCGAGGCGGATGCCGTCCTGTCAAGGCGGCTGCGGCTGGAAGAAATCAACGTGAAAATCTCCCGTTACAATAACTTGCGCGAAGATGCCAAGCTTCGCTACCATTACCTGATTATTACCCGTGAGGCCCTGGGCATGCGGCGGCATCACTGGGTGGAAGAGATTTATAAAATTCCCCCACGAAAGGGACACCTCCACAATCTATGACGGACCGATTTCAAAAACAGCGACTACGAATGGTTGACACTCAGATCCGGGCACGGGGAATTACCAGTCTCCGCCTGCTTGAAGCCATGTCCAAAATTCCCCGGCACCTTTTTGTTGAGGAGGCCCTCGCCGACCAGGCCTACAATGACAATCCGCTGCCCATCGGAGAGATGCAGACGATTTCACAGCCCTACATGGTTGCCCTCATGACGGATGCCCTGGATCTGAAGGGCAGGGAAAAAGTCCTGGAGATCGGCACGGGTTCGGGATATCAGTCGGCCCTGTTGGCCGAATTGGCCGATCAGGTTTTTTCCATAGAGAGGATCGCTTCCCTCGCCAACCATGCCCGCCGCATCCTCGATGAACTGGGATACTATAACGTGGCGATCCGGGTGGGGGATGGAACCTACGGCTGGAAAGAGGAGGCTCCCTTTGATGCCATCATCGTGACTGCTGGTGCACCCGAAATCCCCATGCCGCTGGTGGAGCAGCTGGCGGTCGGAGGCCGTCTGGCCGTGCCGGTGGGAGGACGACATATTCAGGAACTAATGAAGATTACGAGACTTTCGGAGAATGTGAATGATTTAAAAAAGGAAAGTCTGGGAGGATGCCGCTTTGTAGACCTCGTTGGAGAATATGGCTGGTCCGGCTGATTCCCCCTGTATGATTTGCGAAAAGAGGAGCCGATACTGAACCGAATGACCCTTTCAAAAAAAACTCACGTTGTTCTGCTTCTTCTGACATTTCTTTTCTTCGGCGCTGCCATTGGCTACGGACTCGAAGCCGGGAAGCTCAAAGGCACTTATCACCGGGTGAAGAAAGGGGAAACCCTGTACAGCATTGCCAGGGCGTATCATGTCCATGTTCAGGATCTGGCCGAGGTCAATAATATCGAGGATCCCGGCCGGATAGAAAAGGATCGGGTCATTTTTGTGCCCGAGGCGGGGGAAGTGGTTGAAGAGGTCATGCTGCTGCTGAGAGCGAAGGATGCCTCCGCGGGGCGGAACAAGCCGGCAGCGGAAGTAAAACCTGAGACCAAGACGCCCCCTGCCGATGACTCTGCCGCGGTTCGTAAATCGCCGCTGGAGGGGGAGAAGAAGGCTTCGGAGGAATCCTCCCGGCGGAAGACGACCGCTTTGCCCTCGGGCAAAGCGGTGGAGGAAACCAGGGAGGCGCCGAAAGCGGTGACGCCCCCGCCTCCGCAGGAAGAAGCAGCCCCCAGCAAGAGCGGGACAGAGCAGCCGCCTCCGGTAAAAAGCAGTGTGTCCCCTCCGGATAAAGAGGCGCCGCCGACGGATGGCTCCGGTAAACTGCAGTTGGATAAAAACCGTTTTGTCTGGCCGGTCAAGGGGCGGATCATTTCCCGCTTCGGGATTCAGCCCAACGGAATGTACCATAACTGGATCAGCATCAGCGCGAAGGAGATGGCGCCGGTCGTAGCGGCGGCCGGGGGAACGGTCATTTTTTCCGCTGTCTTGAAGGATTATGGAGAGACGATCATCATCAAGCATGCGGATCATTTTGCCACGGTCTATACCCACCTGAAGGTCCGCAAGGTCCTGCTGGACGATTCGGTCAAGAAAGGGGAGGCGATTGCCCTGGTTGGAAAACTGGGGAAGGAAGACAACGTCTACCTGAATTTTGAGGTCAGGCATCAGAACAGAGCGAGAAATCCCCTTTTCTTTCTTCCCTGACCTGCGGTTCCGACGGTGAGGGAAGATAAACTTCTAGTTGAAACGGAGCGTTTCCATGGACCATCCCTTTGAGCAAGGTCCCATCCGGCCACCCAGCGAAGCAAAAAGTCTGCTGCTGCGGGTGACCCGTAACTGCCCCTGGAATAAGTGTGCATTCTGCAACACCTATCGGGGAACGAAATTCCAGTTGCGGTCCCTCGAAGAAATCTTTGCCGAGATCAGGGAGATCAAGGAAATCGTTTCGCGGATCACCGAACTCTCATGGAAGCATGGGGAAGGTGGGCGCGTGACGGACAAGATCGTCCGGCTGATTTTCGGTCCGGACAGCCCTTATGATGACGGTTATCGTTCCGTGGCGGCTTGGCTGTATTTCGGCGGGGAGTCGGTTTTCCTTCAGGATGCCAATTCCCTGATCCTGAAGACGGAGGATCTGGTTTCCATTCTGAGGGAAATCAAAAACGCCTTTCCCTTTGTGACCCGGATCACTTCCTACTGCCGATCCAAAACCGCCGCCAGAAAATCGGTTGCGGAATTGAAGCAGCTCCGGGAAGCCGGGTTATCGCGAGTTCACATGGGAATGGAAAGCGGCTACGATCCCCTGCTGGCCTTTATTCGTAAAGGAGTCACCGCTGCCGATCACATCCAGGGAGGGCGCAACGTGGTTGCCGCGGGCCTTTCCCTCAGTGAATACGTGATCCCCGGTCTGGGAGGAACGCGGTGGACCCTGGAACATGCCCGGGAAACGGCCCGGGTTCTCAATGAAATCAATCCCGATTTCATCCGGCTGAGAACCCTCCATGTCGTGCCGGGCACCGATCTTCACGAAAAGATGCTGCGAGGTGAGTTCTCTCCTATCGGCGACAACGAGATCGTGAAGGAAATCCGGTTGTTCATCGAAGGGC
>CAZKRB010000012.1:0-20138 GCA_964555065.1 uncultured Syntrophus sp. | reverse complement strand
GTCCACCGTCGTCAGTGATCATATCCTGAACCTGCTGGAGGAGATCGAAGGAACGTTGCCGGCAGCCAAAGACCGGATGCTGGCCGTGATTGATCGTTATCTGGCTTTGCCGGAGCAGGAGCAGCTGATTTTTCGCCTTGGGAGGCGCAAGGGACTGTACCGCAGCCTGGACGACATGGCGCAGCATGGATTGTACGAATCGCTGAAAGAAAAGGTGGAGCAGTACGAAACGCAAGCGCCCGGCCAATTGGATCGCGATCTCTCTCATATTATGCACCACTATATTTAACGGGGAGTTGACACGTTTATGTCAAAATAATCCCTATGATTGGCTCATTCCGTGATTCGTTGCGCCTGTTTCAGGCGTGAGGTTTAGAGGCATTGCTGATCCGCCCTCGCAGGGGAAAGCCGGCGGCAAACATGGCGGAAGGAGCCATTTCCCTTCCATTCTTCAACGATGGATCTTTATCGATGGGAGGTTCACGGTGCCGCATTGGTCTATGCCCGGGGGCTTCAGCCCCAGGCAGGCCATTCCCTTCGAGGTCCGACCGGGAAAGAACTTCTGCCGGCTGATCGGGGAGCGTTTTCTTCGGGGCGATATCTCTCCATGGTGAGAATAAATAGGGAATTTATATTGACATTTCAATAAATATTTAATAAGATTAGTAATTCAAAAAAGTAACAAGGGAGTGTGAAAGATGTTTAAAGTGGGTGATTTGGCAGTATATCCGGCTCAGGGTGTGGGTGTCATTGAGGCCATTGAGAGCAGAGAGGTCATGGGGAGTACTCAGAAATTCTATATCATGAAGATCATGAGCAATGGTATGAAGATTATGATCCCCACAGGTAGTGCGGAATCTGTCGGATTGAGGGAGCTGATCCTTGAAGATGACGTCCCGAAGGTTTATGAAATCCTGCGAAACAAAGATATCACGATCGACAAACAGACATGGAATAAACGGTATCGGGAGTATCTGGAAAAGATCAAAACGGGTTCGGTTTTTGAAATCGCCCGGGTGCTCAGGGATCTGCTCATCCTGAAAAATGACAAGAATCTTTCTTTCGGCGAAAGAAAGATGATGGATACAGCCAAGAGTCTGCTGATCAAGGAGATTTCCATCGCCAGCAACGCAGAAGAGACAAAAATTGAGCAGGATCTGAAGACCATTTTTTCGTTGCAGTAGCGCTCAACGCAGTGGTTTTCCCCCCTACCGGAGTCTTATCCCTGACAGACTGAACTTACGGGAGGGCAGCCGACGGCAGGGAGGGGAGAAAGATTCCGTGAGTCTGTTCTTGTTGGGTCATGTTGTTGACGTTCTGAAGTTTTCTCTATGAAATATCTGCGTGCCTTCATCAGGGAAGGCACGCAAAGATGTTTTGTATCCATTTTTATCAAGCCAAAAAAATGCGCTGACTTCTTCTTCTGCGGAAAGGAGGGATAGGTCACGCATATCTTTAATGATGGAGGAAAGGGGGTGAAAAAGTTGATCGTCAGGATGCTTCTTGTCTTCGTGTGTTCCATCAGCGGTTATTTTATCGCAAATAATTATTATGGTTTTCCCTTATCTTTGGCAGGATTGGTTTTAGGATGCCTTACGGCTTTATTTGTCATACAGATTGAACAGGCCATCAGGAAAGTTTCCCTGCGCGTCATATTCGGTGGCGTTGTCGGGATGATCATCGGGCTGCTGATTGCCTTTCTGTTTGCCTATGGTTTGAATTTCATAACAGATATTGAAGAAAAATACCAGATTGCTCCTTGGATCTACGCAATCTGGACCGCGGTCATGGGGTACTTGGGCCTCGTGCTCGGGTCCAAAAAGATCGAAGAGCTCTACCATCTTTTCGGGCATGGCCAGAGCTCGGAAAGCAAGGAGAAGGATTATCGGATTCTTGACACCAGTGCCATTATTGACGGCAGGCTGGCGGACATCTGCGATACAGGTTTTCTGGAAGGTTCTCTGATCGTTCCCCGCTTTGTCCTGGATGAACTGCAGTACATTGCCGATTCGTCCGATTCCATGAAACGCTCCCGTGGCAGAAGGGGACTGGATATCCTCAATCGGATGCAGAAGAGCGCCGGCATTACCATTGAAATTGTGGACCAGGATTTCCCCCGGATTAAAAGCGTGGATGCCAAGCTGGTTGCCCTGGCCAAAAAGATGAACGGCAAAATTATTACCAACGACTTCAACCTGAATAAGGTTGCGGAATTGCAGGGAATAAGAATCCTCAACGTCAATGAGCTGGCCAATGCGCTGAAGCCGGTCGTCCTGCCCGGCGAAGTCATGACGGTAAAGATCATCAAGGAAGGAAAGGAAACGGGACAGGGTGTCGCTTATCTGGATGACGGCACGATGATTATCGTCGACAATGCCCAGAGGCACCTGGGGGCCACGGTCGAGGCGCTGGTGACCAGCGTTCTGCAGACCACGGCGGGAAGAATGATTTTTTCGGAATTGAAAGAGGTTGTGGGGGAGAAAAAAGCCGCGAGCGGCGGCGCCCGGACATAGCCTGCACCCAGTCATCGGCCCGGGATCGTCAGAGATCCCGGGTTTTTTCGATATTTTGTAAAACGCCCCTTTCGATGAAGCCAAAGGTGATCGCCATCGTCCCTGCCGGCGGCACAGGACGGCGAATGGAGACTTCGAGTCCGAAACAGTATCTTCTGCTCGGCGGGAAGCCTGTGCTCGTTCATACCCTGCTGCAACTGCAGCAGTCTTTCCTCATCGATGAATTTCTGGTCGTTGCTCCTGAAAAAGACCGATCCTTGATCCGGGACAAGATGGGTAAACCCTATGGGCTTTCGAAGCTCAGGGACGTAATTGCCGGTGGCAGGGAACGGCAGGATTCGGTGAGAAACGGCCTGGCGGAAGTTGGTGAGGAATGGGAGGTGGTGGTGATTCATGACGGGGTCCGGCCCTTTTTGACGGAGGAGATGCTGGCGGCGGTCATCACCGCGGCCCTCCGGGACGGCGCCGCCATTGCGGGGGTTCCGGCAAAGGATACGGTCAAGGAAGTTTCTCCCGCCGGCGCCATATCCGCGACCCTGGACCGCGATCGGATTTGGCTGGCGCAGACGCCCCAGGCTTTCCAGCGCCCGATCCTCCAGGAAGCCTTCCGCAAGGCGGATGCAGAAAATTACCGGGGGACGGATGACGCCAGCCTGGTCGAACGCCTGGGAGTTCCCGTCGCAATGATTTTCGGAAGCTACAACAACCTTAAGATCACGACCCCAGAGGATCTGATCACTGCAGAGGCTTTCCTTCAGTGGCGGAAGGGAGAGCCGGATGCCCCTCCGCGTTAAAGAGCGCCTGGGGAAAAGTGCCGTCTTGAGCGACAAGGCGTGAAGGCGGCGGTGACAAAGGGCAACAGGATAGAAAAGGATTTCGTAAGCGGGATGAGAGTGGGATGCGGATATGACAGTCACCGGTGGGCTGCGGGCAGAAAGTTGATTCTCGGCGGCGTCGAGATCCCTAATGATCTCGGATTGATGGGGCATTCCGACGCCGATGCGCTGATCCATGCGATCTGCGATGCCCTTCTGGGGGCTGCTGCCGAGGGGGATATCGGCCTGCATTTTCCTGATTCGGATCCGGCCTATACAGGCATCTCCAGCCTCGTGCTGCTGGAGGCCGTCGCGGAGAGGGTTCGGAAAAAAGGATTGTCTATCGACTACATCGATTCAACCGTCATCATGGAACGGCCCAAGTTGGGGCCCTACATTGCGGAGATGAAGTCAAAACTCGCCGAGGCGCTGAACCTTTTATCAGAGCGGATCAACATCAAGGCCAAGACCAACGAAGGCATGGGATTCGTCGGCCGGCAGGAAGGGGTGGCCGCCCTGGCCGTGGCCGCCGTGAAGGAGAATTCGGAGTGAAGAACAGCACGTCGCCCCGGGTCCGTTTTGCCCCCTCGCCGACCGGAAAGCTTCATGTGGGGAATGCCCGGACGGCCTTGTTTAACTGGCTTTATGCACGGCACTACGGTGGGAAGCTGATCCTGCGGATTGAAGACACTGACCGGGAGCGAACCAGAAGGGTTTATGAGAACAATCTCCTCGAAGACCTGAAGTGGCTTTCCCTGGACTGGGACGAGGGGCCGGACAAGGGCGGAGCGGTGGGACCCTACCGCCAGAGCGAACGGCTGGAGCTCTACGACGCCTTTTTGAAAGGTCTGATTCAGGAAGGAAAAGTTTACCCCTGCTACTGTACGGAAGAAGAGCTGGAGCTGGAAAGAACGGCCCTGCTTTCCCGCAAAATGGCGCCCCGCTATCTGGGGAAATGCCGCAATCTTACCCTGGCTGAGCGGAGGAAACTGGAAGCCCAGGGCAGGAAGCCGACCTACAGGTTCAGGGTCGAGCCGGGAACGATCGCGTTTTTCGATGGAATCCGGGGGGCGATGAAATTTGAAGGCGAGGCGATCGGGGATTTTATCATCGTCCGCTCGACGGGCATCCCGGCGTACAATTTTGCCGTCGTCATCGATGACCATTTCATGGAAATCTCTTCCGTCATCCGCGGCGAGGATCACCTCTCCAATACCGCCATCCAGTTGATGCTCTATCGGGCGTTCAACTTTGACCCACCGGAATTTGCCCATCATTCCCTCATCCTGGGAAAAGACCGGACGAAATTGAGCAAACGGCACGGTTCCGTTTCCGTCCGCGATTTCCGCGAACAGGGCATCCTGCCGGAGGCGCTGTTGAATTATCTGGCTCTTCTCGGAGGCTCCATCGGCGAAGGTCGGGAGGTCTGCTCCCTTAGCGAGCTTGTCGAGGCTTTTTCCCTGGAGCGGGCCGGCAAGAGCGGCGCCATCTTCGATGAGGACAAACTGGCATGGCTGAACACCCTTTACCTCCATAGCGAATCGCCCGGGAGGCTGAAGGAGAGGTTGCTGCCCTTTATCGCCAAGGCCGGATTTGACGCCGGTGCGCTGGAGGCCCGATGGCTGGACCGGATGGTGGAGGCGGTGAAACCCAATCTCACCAGGCTTGCCGATATCGGTCCCTACCTGGCCATGTTTGACGAGCAGCGATTTCGTATCGAAGAGGAGGCCACGGCCATTCTCAGGGAAGAGGAAGCCCGGAAGGTGATCCAATCCCTGCTGAGGCTGATGGAAGAGGAAGCTTTCGATGGTGACGACGAGGCGTATCCCCGGATCATGGCGAGGCTTCGCACCGTAACGGGCGCCAAGGGGAAAAAGCTTTTCATGCCGGTCCGTTCCGCCCTCACCGGGACGACCCGAGGTCCGGAACTCGATAAGATATTTCCCCTGCTGGAAAAGAAGACCATCCTGGCCCGGTTGAGAAAGGCACTTTAGACCAAGGGGAAACTCGCCGGGAGTTTCCCCTTGGGATTAAGGTTGATTTCCAACGGCTGGAATAGGAACGGAACGCGAAATTCCTGGCTGCAAGGGAGAGGCCGACAGATTCACGAAGCAGTTTGAAATCAAAGGCGGATTTGTTTACAGAAACAAATCCGAAACCGAAAGAGAGTGAATCGATTTGCGATCAGAGCGAAACCGGCGCATTGGCGAGGAACAGAGATCAGGAAACGCTTTTACACATACGTCAGAATTTTCATGACTTCCCTTGCGCTTTTCTGCCGGAGAAGTTCAAGATCTTTATCCGACAGCCCCACCATGGCCTGGCGGCCGTCCAGCAGGATTTCCCAGTAATTGACCCTCTTGATTGCCGTGATTCCCAGTTTTTTGAATTCCTCCTTCGTCATTTTTCTCTTCATCACTCATCCTCCCTCTCTTCTCTATTTTCGATTATAATTTTTATATCACGATTTCCGGGACAATAGGACCCCCATGAACTACGGGATAAATACCGGCATAACCCTGGTGCTTGGTTCCGTCTCACTTCTCAACGCATGAGTGTGGAGTGTACAGGCCCATTGTTAAAAACGGATGAAGGATTGGTTAAATTTTCAAGAAATTGTTCGCCTTGGCGAAAAGGACAACGGGGAGCAGGCCTCCTGCTGCCATGGATTTTCTGTCGATTCCCTTTATCCTTAAGCAAAAGAGAGGCCCACAGCCATGCCGCCGCCTATCCTGTTCTCGATCAAGGAAGAGTCAATCCCCTCATCGCCAGGATCAAGTCACTCACGACCATAACCAACCGAATTAACTGCATAAAAATGTTAATAGCCCTTTATCTGTGGGTGGTTGATATTTAGGATTAACAAGCAGGCGTTGACGTGACCTTGCCCTGACCGCGATCATGGGGCGGCTGGAGGGTGACGGAGACAACAGGAAGGCCGTGATCGCGCAGGATGAGAGTCAAGCTTTTGACATGGGCAGCGATCGGCGGGCAGAAAAAAGGACTTGACCGGTTGCGGTCAAGTCCTTTTTCAACGGGTGGGGGCAGGGGTGGAGTGCATCATCGCTCTCCTATCCCCAGTGCAGACGGGTTGACACCCCACCGTCTGCGACACTTGCCGTGCCGGCAACCGGTGGGGTGTTTACAGGGGGATATTGTTGTGTTTCTTTTCCAGCCGCTTTTCCGCTTTGTCCTTGAAACTCTCCAGCAGAAAGACAACCCGCTTGCGCGTGTCTCTCGGCAGGATGATTTCATCGATGATTCCCAGGCCGGCGGCGAAGTAGGGGTTGTTGAACTGGGCTTCGTAAGCCTGGGCCAGTTCCTTCCGTTTGGCCGCAGGCGCCTCCGCCAGGGAGATTTCCCGGCGGTAAATGATGTTGCAGGCGCCTTCCGACCCCATGACGGCAATTTCCGCGGAGGGCCAGGCCAGGACATAATCCGCCCCGAGCTGCTTGCTGCACATGCCGATATAGGCGCCGCCGTAATCCTTGCGGATCACCAGCGTGAGCTTGGGGACTGTGGCTTCGGAATAGGCGTGCAGCATCTTCGCCCCGTGGGTGATAATCCCCGCCCATTCCTGGCGGGTTCCCGGAAGATAGCCGGGCACATCGGCCAGAGTCAGCAGGGGGATATTGAAGGCGTCGCAGAACCGGATGAAGCGGGCGGCCTTGTCCGAGGCGCTTACATCGAGCACGCCGGCGCCGAATCTCGGATTGTTGGCGATGACGCCCACCGGACGGCCCATGATGCGGATGAAGGCAACGACGATGTTTTTTGCCCACAGCGCATGGGGCTCCAGCATCTCGTGATTGTCGGCGATTTCCAGGATGATCTTTTTCATGTCATAACTTTTGGAAGGTTTGTCGGGCAGAATGTCATCCAAGGCGGGGCATTCGCGGTCCGGATTGTCCGACGTCGGCAGAATGGGCAGCGGGCTGTGACAGCTGTCGGGAAGATAGGCCAGGAGCGCCTTGATCTGGTTGATGCAGTCCCGATCATCCTCCATGGCGAAATGGCAGACCCCGCTTTTCGTGGAATGAACCAGCGCGCCGCCGAGCGCTTCGTTGGTGACCTCCTCACCGATGACGGCCTTGATCACATCCGGCCCCGTGATGCACATGTAACTGCTTCTCTTGACCATAAACACCCAGTCCGTCAGGGCGGGAGAGTATACGGCCCCTCCGGCGGTCGGTCCCATGGTTGCCGTGATCTGGGGGATATACCCGGAGGCGAGGGCATTGCGGTAAAAGATTCCGCCGTAGCCGTCCAGTGCCGGGACGCCTTCCTGGATGCGCGCTCCCCCCGAATCGTTGAGGGAAACGAAGGGCTTCCGCGCCGCGATGGCCATGTCCATCACTTTCCAGATTTTCTTCGCCTGCATTTCTCCGAGACTGCCGCCGGAACAGGTGAAATCCTGCGCCGACGCGAAGACAACGCGGCCGTTGACTCTGCCGAATCCGGTAATCACGCCTTCCGCGGGAATCTCCTTTTTCTCCAGGCCGAAGAGGGTGGACCGATGCTTGGTAAAGAGCTGAGATTCCTGGAACGTTCCCGCGTCGAAGAGGAGGTCAAGCCGTTCCCTGGCGGTCAGTTTGCCCAGTTCATGCTGCTTCCGGACCATTTCCTCCCCGCCCATCCCCATCAGGGCTTCTTTTTTTGCTTCGAATTCCCGGATTTTTTTCGCCGTCACATCTTCGTAATTTTCCGTGCTCATAACCCTCTCCACCAAGAGATTTCTGTAATTTTTTTAAGATCGTGGCAAAGCTTAAATGATTAATGTCCCAGTTTACTTTTACATTGACCGTTTATCATCTTAAAACGTATAATTCCACGCCTTAAGTTCATGAATCATCATTTTTTCCGAAAAAAGTTCAGGCATCGCCGCCGAATATTCCGCGGAACGCTTTTCCACTGCGGAATGGTGAGGACGGGCGACTTAAGGGAATGACAAAGCGAAACATCAAACTGGTCCTGGAATATGACGGCGCCGCCTACCGGGGATGGCAACGCCAAGGCGATGAGCCGACCATTCAGAAAATTCTCGAGGAATCCCTCGGCAAAATCACCCGGGAATCTATCACGCTCTACGGGTCGGGCCGGACCGATGCGGGAGTTCACGCCCTCCACCAGGTGGCCAACTTCAAAACGCAATCCCGGATCCCGGTGGATAACCTTTTCCGGGGAACCAACAGCCTCCTTCCCCGGGACATCGCGATCAAGGAGATGGCGGAAGTGACGGAGGACTTTCACGCCCGCTATTCGGCGAAAAGCAAAAGCTACCTGTACCGGATCCTCAATGGGCCGGTCAGGTCGCCCCTCCAGAGAAACACCACCTGGTTCATCCGCCGTTCCCTCGACCTGGACAAGATGGCCGAGGCCCTGTCCCGGCTGCGGGGGAATCAGGATTTCACCTCCTTCTGCGCGGCCGGCAGCGAGGTGAAATCCTGCGTGCGCACGATTCTCCGGGCGGAGCTGTCCCGGGATGCGGCAGGGGTGATCTCGATCACCGTCGAGGCGGACGGGTTTCTGCGCCACATGGTCCGCAACATCGTCGGGACCCTGGTCGAGATCGGCGCCGGAGACGGAGAGGCCCAACGCATCCGGGACATCCTGGAAGCGAAAGACCGGGGACGGGCGGGAATCACGGCGCCCCCACAAGGGCTCTTTCTGCAGCACGTCCGCTATTGAGCATCCGGAGGGGAAGGCGCGGGAGCCTCAGGGGACAGTTCCTTTGTAAACGGCTTGGAGTCATCCCCCTTAAGCCCTGCCGGAGCTTCATCCTGAGGAAAATATCCTGATGGTCCATGCGATTCCCAACTGCGGCTTCTCCCGGTCCTACGTCGTCTCGGGGACCGATGGCCTGATGGTCGTGGATATCGGCAGCATCGGCGCCGCCAGGGATGTGGAGCGGTTCATTTCCGGGCGTCCGGACATGTCGCTGGAGGAGGTCCGCTTCCTTGCTGCGACTCATTTTCACATCGACCATATCGGCGGCATGGGGTCCTTCCTGAAGAAATGCCCGCCTTCGACCCGCGTTCTCTATTCTCCCCTGGTCCGGGAGTACGATCGCCGCAGAAGAAAACTCTCCCTGATCCGCAGCTGGTGCGCCGGCTTTGTCCCCGCCTCCCTCTGGTGCTGCCGCTATGTCCGGAGATTCGGCCACCTGCGCTTTGAAAGCCTCTCGGGAATTCCCCTCCCCCTGCTCCGGAATATCCTGCACCTTCCCTGTGGAGAAGAGCGGATCGGATATTTCCCCCTGAACCTTCCCCCTCCCGGCGACCCCAAGGAGGACGGCCAGAGGCCGCTGCAGACCTGCCGGGCCGGCTTTGACTCCTGGCAAGTTATTGAAACGCCCGGCCATACAGAGGATTCCCTGTCTTTTTACTGCCTGGAAACCGGGGAGCTGATCTGCGGCGATCTGGTCGTCAACCCCTTTAAAAACGGCAGGGGAAAGCTGAACCGCTTCTGCTGGAGCCGGGAGATCACCCATTCCACCTACCGGAAGCTTCTGGCGACCGTTTCGCCGCGGGTTCTCTATCCTGGCCATGGCGAGGTGGTTACCCACCCGCGAAATGCCCTGTCCGCGGTCGAGACCTTTCCCCTTTCCTGAAGAACAGCGGTCCCTCAAGGTCAAGTCCTATAAAAAGATAATGCATTGAATTTACTACATAAAAAGCATGATGCACTTTATCGTGCAAGTGTTCGATATTTAAAATATATTGGCCGACTTTAACGTGGCCTTGGGTGGTTTCCTTTTCCGTGTTGCATCGGTCGGGTATTTTTGATAGCTTCGCAACCGGTTTTGAAAAAACATTTCATTTAAGGAAGACGCCAGGGTAATGGTCCGCAACGGCTGAGACCGATTCCAGCGCAAGGATGAACAGGGGGCGGCAAGGCTGAGGCGCCGAATGGTGAGGCGCTGATCACCTTGCCCTCGCCGGGAGCGCTTTGAGGTGAAATAGGAATCGGTTTTCCTTCGTGGACGTTTTCCTGATCCTGAGCATTCCGGATTGAGACTGCCAACACTTTAACCCCAATCCCCCATGGTCCGAGTCATGATTCCAACGCCGGAGGGCCGGCGGCCCGGCATTTCTCTGGATCGCAATGGCCGGTTTTCCTGCGTGATCCGGAGGTGACCCCTTGAACCGCAGAATCGCTCTGCTCCCCGAAACGCTGACCCATCGAATCGCCGCCGGCGAGGTGGTGGAGCGGCCGGCCTCCATCGTCAAGGAGCTCCTGGAAAATGCCCTGGATGCCGGGGCGACGGAGGTCACCATCGAGTTGGAAAGGGGAGGATGCGGCCAGATCCGGATCACCGACAACGGCAGCGGGATCAACGCCGAAGATGTCTCCCTGGCCTTCGCCCGCCATGCCACCAGCAAGATCTCCGAGTTTGACGATCTTTACCGGGTGCGCTCCTTCGGCTTCCGAGGGGAAGCCCTGGCGAGCATTGCCTCCGTGTCCCGGACCGAACTGGTGACCCGCACGGCGGATGTCCTTGCGGGGGTGCGGATTGTGGTCGAGGCGGGAAAGATCCTGGAAACGACGGAAGCGGGTTGCCCCGCGGGAACCACGGTGACGGTCAGCCGGATCTTCAATTCGGTGCCTGTGCGCAAGAAATTTCTCAAAGCGGAGGCCACGGAACGGGGCTACTGCCTGGACGTTATTACGCGGCTCGCCCTGGCGCATCCCGAAGTTCGAATCCGGGCCCTGGCCAAGGGGCGGGAGCTGTTCCATTATCCGGCAACCTCCCGGCTGTCCGAGCGGATCGCCCTCGTGCTGGGAAATGCCGATGCCGAACGCCTGCAGCCCATCGAAGGCGGGAGCGACCGCCTCAAGGTTACCGGCTTTGCCTCCCGTCCCGACTTTACCTGCGCGACGACGCGTCAGATCTACGTTTTTGTCAACGGGCGTTACGTGAAGGATTATCTCCTGAACCATGCCGTCATGACGGCCTACCGGCGGGTGATCGAACCCCGGCGGTATCCGGCCGCGGTTCTTTATGTGGATCTTGAACCGGCCGAAGTGGACGTCAATGTCCATCCAGCAAAGCTGGAGGTCCGTTTCCGCCAGCCGCGGACTGTCTATGAGGTGATTGTGGGAGCGCTATCCGCTATGCTGCGCGGCATGAGTCCCGGGTCTTCCCCGCCCCTTCCTTCCGAACCGGCGGGGGCATGGAGATCGGGCCGGCCGCCGGAAGAGGAGGTTGCGTCCCGGATCGCCGAGGCCCTGAGGCGCTACCCCCTGGCATCGGGAACACGCAAGCTGATGTACGGGACGCAGCCGGAGGCCGTCCGTCAGGAAGCCGTCCAACCGCTGCCGCCGCCGCCGGAAAGGATCGGGGAGGAAGGGCGGGATTCCATCGAGACGGATCTTTTTCCCCGCAGCCCCTCCGGGTTGTGGAATTCCCTGAATCCGGCATTTTCCGAGCTTCCCTTCATCGGCTCCCTGTGGGACACGTACCTGATTTTTTCCGTTCCCGAAGGGATGCTCCTGATCGATCAGCATGCCGCCCACGAGCGGGTCCTCTATGAAAAGATCAAGAAAGGGGCGCAGAGGGCAAAACCGGCCGTTCAAGCCCTCCTGCTGCCGGAAGTGCTGACCCTCGGCCGGGTGGATTTCGACCGCTTTACCGCCATGATGCCCCTGCTGGAACAGGTGGGCATCGATGCCGAGCCCTTCGGCGGGGATGCCGTGATCGTCAAGGCCCTGCCGGCCCTGCTGTCCCACCTGGAACCGGGCGCGCTCGTGAAGGATCTCATCGCGGAGGTTTCCGAAAAGGAAGACGCCCTTTCCCTTCAGGAAAGAGGCAACAAGATTTACGCCCTCCTCGCCTGCAAGGGGGCGATCAAAGCGGGGCATCCCCTGAGCCGGGAAGAAGTGGCCCAGTTGTGCCAAGACCTGGATGCCACCCCCTTTGCCGCGACCTGCCCTCACGGTCGGCCGGTTTACATTCTTTACTCCCTGAAGGACATCGAACGGATGTTTCACCGCCGGTAACGCAGCGGGGAGAGGTGGCATCAATGCGCGGAAAGTCGGAAAAGCCCCGGTTGATTGTCCTTGTCGGACCGACGGCGGTGGGCAAGACCGGGGCGGCGATCCGCCTGGCGAAACAGGCGGGAGGAGAGATCCTCAGCGCAGATTCCATGCAGGTCTACCGCCATATGGATATCGGCACGGCCAAACCCACCCCGGACCAGCGCCTTGAAATCCCCCATCACCTGATCGATGTCGTGAATCCCGACGAGCCCTTCAACGCTTCGTCCTTTATGGAACGGGCCCGGGTCGAAATTGCGGAGATCCATCAGCGGGGGAAAAGGGTCATCGTTGTCGGTGGGACGGGGCTCTACATCCGCGCCCTGCTGGGGGGGCTTTTTGACGGGCCCAGTGCCGACGAGACCCTGCGCCGCTCATATGCCGCGATTCTGGAGCGGGAGGGGAAACCCGGTCTCTACAAGGTTTTGAAGGCCCGGGACAGCCGCGCCGCGGCGGTCATCCATCCTAATGACGCGAGCCGGATGATCCGCGCCCTGGAAGTCCTGGAACTGACCGGCCTCTCCATCGTCGAGCAGCAGCGTGGGCATGGCTTCGCCTTCCGGCCCTACGAGGTGCTTAAGATCGGCCTGCACTGTCCGCGCCCCCTGTTGTATGAACGCATCGAAGCAAGGGCCGAAGCGATGATGGCGCAGGGCTTCCTGGAAGAGGTCCGGCGGCTGCTGGCGATGGGGTATCATGCGGGACTGAAGCCCATGCAGGCCCTGGGGTATAAGCAGCTGGTCCAGGTCTGGAAGGGGGAACTGGAACTGGAGGAAGGGGTGAACCGGCTGAAGGGGGAAACGCGGCGATACGCCAAGCGTCAGTTGACCTGGTTCGGCGCCGAGCGGGACATCGCCTGGTTCGAACCCGGAGAGGAAGAGAAAATCGCGCTCCATGCCGCCCGCTTTTTCGAGGGGGCCGCGCCTTGACGCACGACTCCCGGTCCGGGGAACCCTGCAAATCTGCTTGACTTAAGAAGGGGATAAAGATAAAGGAAGCCCCAGTATCAGGGCTTTGCCGGGGATTTTTCCGGAGCCTCGTGAGGCCGCGGCTGCGATTTCCGGGAACCCCTTTCTTTCGGCGGGAGTGGGGCGCCGGGCGGATCGTTCGGTGGGGCAGCCCCGCTGAGGAATTCTTGATAAAATGTGACCGTCACCATGACCAAAGGGCGCAAAGCTGCCTCCCCGGTGAAGAGAACAGGGGAAAATGGGCAGAGTTTGCCGCCCTTTAAAATTTTTTGGAGCACTTGCAGAATGGATAAGGCGTCTTTAGACAAAGCGTATGAGCCTCAGCAGGTTGAGGGAAAATGGTATCAATACTGGCAGGATTCCGGTTACTTTCATGGGGAGGATGCAGGGGAAAAGCCGCCCTTCTCCATCGTCATCCCGCCCCCCAACGTCACGGGCATCCTCCATATGGGGCACGCCCTGAACAACACGCTGCAGGACATCATCGTCCGCTTCAAGCGGATGCAGGGATACAACACCCTCTGGATGCCGGGGATGGATCACGCGGGCATCGCCACCCAGAACGTGGTGGAGCAGGAACTGGCCCGGGAGGGCTTGAGCCGCCATGATCTCGGCCGGGAAAAGTTCATCGAGCGGGTCTGGGAATGGAAGACCAAATTCGGCGGCGTCATCATCAATCAGCTCAAACGGTTGGGATGCTCCTGCGATTGGGAGCGGCAGCGCTTCACCATGGACGAGGGCCTGTCCCGGGCCGTCCGGGAAGTCTTCGTCAAACTTTACGAGGAGGACCTGATCTACCAGGGGGACTACATCGTCAACTGGTGCCCCCGCTGCCATACGGCCATCTCCGATCTGGAGGTGGAGTACCACGAGGAGGCCGGTTCCCTCTGGAACATCCGCTATCCCCTTGCCGACGGCAGCGGCGAAATCATCGTGGCGACCACCCGCCCCGAAACCATGCTGGGCGACACGGCGGTGGCCGTCCATCCCGATGACCCCCGCTACCGGGACATCGTGGGCAAGGAAGTCGTCCTGCCTCTGGTGAACCGGAAGATCCCCATCATCGCCGACGACTACGTGACCATGGAATTCGGCTCCGGAGCCGTGAAAATCACCCCGTCCTCCGATCCCGCCGACTTTGCCATGGCCGAGAGGCACAGCCTGGAAATCATCAACATCATGGACGGAAGCGCCGTCATGAATGAAAACGCCGGCCCCTACCAGGGGCAGGACCGCTACGAATGCCGGAAGAATGTCGTGGCCGACCTGGAGAAGCAGGGTTACCTCGTGGGCATCGAGCCCTACATGCATAATGTCGGTCAGTGCTACCGCTGCAAGACCGACATCGAGCCCGCCGTGTCCAAGCAGTGGTTCGTCAAGATCAAGCCCCTGGCCAAGGCGGCCATCAGCGCCGTCGTCAAGGGGAAAACGCGCATTGTTCCCCCGATGTGGGAGGCGACCTATTACGAGTGGATGAACAACATCCGGGACTGGTGCATCTCCCGCCAGATCTGGTGGGGGCATCGCATCCCCGTCTGGACCTGCGAATCCTGCGGCAGAATGATCGTTTCCACCCAGGACCCTGACGCCTGTCCCGATTGCGGCAGCGCCTCCCTGCGCCAGGAAGAGGACGTTCTCGACACGTGGTTCAGCTCAGCCCTCTGGCCCTTTTCCACCCTGGGCTGGCCGGACCGAACCCCCGCCCTGAATACCTTTTACCCCACCTCGCTGCTGATTACCGGATTTGACATCCTCTTCTTCTGGGTTGCCCGGATGATGATGATGGGCAAGTACGTCATGCACGATGTCCCCTTCCGCGATGTGTACCTCCATGCCCTGGTCCGGGACGAGAAGGGCGAGAAGATGAGCAAGTCCAAGGGGAACAGCATCGATCCCCTGAGCATGATGGACAAATACGGCACCGATGCCTTCCGCTTCACCCTGGCCGCCTTCTCCGCCCAGGGGCGGGATGTCCGCATGTCGGAAGAGCGGATCGAGGGTTACAAGTTCTTCATCAACAAGATCTGGAACGCCACGCGCTTCACCATGATGAATCTGGAAGACTTCCCGGCGGAAGGGGTTGTGGCGCCCAGGGAAAATCTGTCGCTGAAGGAGCGCTGGATCCTGAGCCGGCTGCAGCGCGCCACAGGCGAGGTCATCCGCAGCCTCGACGAATACCGGTTCAACGACGCCGCGGCGGCAGCTTACGCCTTCTTCTGGCACGAACTCTGTGACTGGTACCTGGAACTGGCCAAACCGGCTCTCTACAGCCGGGAGACGCCGGAAAAACGCCTGGCGGCCCAGTACACCTTGAAGGAGGTGCTGAAGAACGGGCTCAAACTGCTCCATCCCTTCATGCCCTTCGTTACGGAGGAGATCTGGCAGAAGCTCACCCGGGACGGGACGTCGATCATGATCAGCGCCTTTCCCGTCGTCGAGGAAGAGCTGCTCGACGAAGAGGGGGAACGGCGGATGAGTCTGGTCATGGACGTGATCACCGCCATCCGGAACATCCGGGGAGAAATGGGGATCGCCCCGTCCCGGAAACTGCGGGTGATCATCTCCGCGCCCCGGGAGGAAGAGAAAGCCCTTGTCGAGGCGGCGCAGAGCGATATCTTCAATCTGGCCGGCCTGGCGGAGCTTTCCGTTGAAGGGCAAATGGAGGAGCCCAAAGGCGTCGCCACGGGAGTGGTCGGCGGGATGCGCATCTTCGTTCTGCTCGAGGGTCTGATCAACATCGTCGAAGAAAAGGCGCGGCTGGAAAAAGAGATCGCAAAGCTGGACAAAGACCTTGCCCAGGTTTCCCGGAAGCTGGCCAACCGCGATTTCCTGGAGAAAGCGGCGGAGGCCGTCATCCGGAAGGAAGAGGAAAAGCACCGGGTTCTGCGGGACAAGCATAACCTGCTGAAAGAGGCTCTGAAGAAATTTCAGATCATGGAAGTGGAGTAAAGAAAACGATGAAGTTCCCGGCGCCTGAATTTTTGCTGGAGGAACTGATCCGCACCTCCCTGGCGGAGGATATCGGATCGGGCGACGCAACGACGGCCGCCGTCCTGGGCGGAGAGGAAAGGGGATCTGCCCGGGTGGTGGCCAAGTCGGAGTTGGTGGTTGCCGGCATCGACCTCTTCCGCCGGGTGTTTCTTGCCGTGGATAGCCGGATTCAGGTGACGCCTCTCTGTGAGGACGGGCAGCAGCTCCAGCGCGGAGCGGTGGCCGCCGAGGCCGCCGGTCCCCTGGCGGGGATTCTTATCGCGGAGCGCGTAGCCCTCAACTTTCTCCAGCGGATGTGCGGCATTGCCACGGCAACCCGGCAGTATGTCGAGGCCGTTGCCGGCACCGGGGCGAAGATTCTCGATACGCGGAAGACGGCGCCGGGACTGCGCATCCTGGATAAGTATGCCGTCCGGGTCGGCGGCGGCGTCAATCACCGCTTCGGCCTCAGCAACGCCGTTCTCATCAAGGACAATCATATCGAGGCGGCGGGCGGCATCACCGAGGCGGTGGCACGGGTCCGGCGGAACGCCTCCCACACCCTGAAAATCGAAGTGGAAGTGAAGAATCTCCGGGAGCTGAACGAGGCCCTGGAAGCGAAGGTGGACATCGTCATGCTGGACAACATGGCCGTTGAGGAAATGCGGGAGGCCGTCCTGCACGTGAAGGGAAGGGTCCCCCTGGAGGCTTCGGGGAACGTGACCCTGGCAAATGTCCGGCAGGTGGCGGAAACGGGGGTGAATTTCATCTCCGTGGGAGCGTTGACGCATTCGGTGAAGGCGGCGGACCTCTCGCTGCTGGTCAAGAATCAGGAGTAAAACGTGAGCGACCGGGAAGCATCCTGCATGCCGACGGATCTCGACGAGGCCTTCCTGAAGGAAAAACTCCAAGGGAAGCGGATCGGCCGGGATCTTTACCTTTATCCCGAGATTGACTCCACGAACAGCGCCGCTTTTTCCCTGGGGCATGCCCACGCCGGGGAAGGCACGGTCGTCATCGCCGACTCCCAGGCGCAGGGGCGGGGCCGTCTCCGCAGGCCCTGGCAGTCCCCTCCCGGCCGCAACCTTTACACCTCCATCCTGTTGAAGCCCCCGATCGAACCCTCTGCCGCCCCGCAGTTGACGCTCCTGGCGGGCGTGGCCGTGGCCGATCTTCTGTCAGCCTACTGTCCGGGTTCCGTCCGTCTCAAGTGGCCCAACGACGTGCAGATCGGGGGGAAAAAGGTCTGCGGCATCCTGGCGGAGATGAGGACGTCCGGGCACGGCATCGATTATGTCGTCATGGGCATCGGGATCAATGTGAACATCGGGAAAGGCGAGTTCGACGAGGCCTTCCGGGATCTGGCCACCTCCCTCCGGGAAGAGACGGGGCGGACCCTGCCGCGCCAGGAGCTGGCTGTCGGGCTTTACGAACATTTTGAAGCGTGCTACACCCTCTATCTGGCCGAGGGATTCGGCCCCCTGAAGGAGCGGTGGCTGAAGTACGCCCGCATCGTGGGGGAACAGATCGAGGTGATCTTCCGGGAGGAAATCCAAGGCGGAGAAGTGGCTGGGCTGGACGATTCGGGCGCTCTGCTCCTTCGCGGCGACGATGGCCTGTTAAGGCGCATCATTGCCGGCGATGCCACCGTTAAGAAAGGATAAAAAGGACAAGTCATGCTCTTAGTCATTGATGTGGGAAACACCAATACCGTTCTCGGCGTGTTTGATGGAGAGGAACTGGTCCATGACTGGCGGATCCGCACCGTCATCGAAAATACCGTCGACGAATACGGCATGCTCATGTACAATCTCTACAAATCGAGCAAGATCAGCTCGAAGGCCGTCAGCCATATCATTATTTCCTGCGTCGTGCCGCCAATGCTCAATACCCTGGAGCAGGTCTGCGAGAATTATTTCCAGGTCAAGCCCCTGATCGTCGGCCCCGGCATCAAGACGGGGATGCCCATCTTTTATGACAATCCACGGGAGGTCGGCGCGGACCGGATCGTCAATGCCGTGGCCGTCTATGAAAAATACAAGCGGGAAGCGATTGTGGTCGATTTCGGAACGGCCACGACTTTCGACTATGTCTCGCCCCGGGGGGAATACATGGGCGGATGCATCGCCCCGGGGCTCATCATTGCCAGCGAAGCCCTGTTCACCCGGGCCTCCAAACTTCCCCGCGTGGAGCTCAGCACCCCCAAGTCGATCGTTGCCAAGGATACGGTGAGCAGCATGCAGGCGGGCATCATTTACGGGTATGCCGGCCTGGTGGATGGAATCGTGAGCCGCATGAAGGCGGAGGTCGGCTCCAATCCCCTGGTGATTGCCACGGGAGGCCTGGCCAAGGTCGTCCGTCCGGAGGCGAAGAGCATTGAGATTGTGGATGACATGCTGACCCTGGAAGGGCTTCGTCTGATTTACCTCAAGAACAGTTAAAACCGCCAATTTCCGCTCTCCTTTCCGCTCTCCTTTCCGCCGGGCGGTTTCAAGCGTTTACCAGGAAGGAGAGCGGCTGTCTGAACTCCTGAAGATCCATCACCATACCCTTGGATCCGATTCCTGACGGCGACGGCCATCGGGACGGGTCCTGTCGACGACGTCCAGGAGGCATGCGATGAATCAGGCCCCCTCCGGAACTTCCGGCAAGATCCCCAAAACGCGGGAAGATGTCCGCACCGGCTTGACGGCCGACGCCATCAGAAACGACATTCTTGAGAACCTGTACTTCATCCAGGCCCGCATCCCCAGCCTTGCGACCCGCAACGACTGGCACATGGCCCTGTCCTGCACGGTGCGCGACCGGATGCTGAAGCGGTGGGTCCGGAGAACTTCTTTCTCTTCGGCCTCACGGCGGAAGAGATTGCGAGCTGGAAAGACCGGGGCTATGACCCCCGGGTTTGTTACAAGGAGAATGAGGAACTGCGCGAGGCCATCGATCTGGTCCGCTCCGGCTTCTTTCCCCGGGGCGACCGGGGCCTCTTCCAACCCCTGACGGACGCGCTCCTGACCCGCGACGCGTACTTCCTCCTCGCCGACTACTCCTCCTACCGCGATACCCAGGAGAAGGCGGGCCAGGCCTACCTCGATCAGGACTCGTGGACCCGCGGGTCCATCCTGAATGTCGCCCGGATGGGCAGGTTCTCTTCCGACCGGTCCATTCAGGAATATCGGGAAAAGATCTGGAAGGTGGACGCCCTGAAGATCGGATAGGAAAAGGAATGATTCCGAAGGGCGCCCGCCGCAGCCGGCCGACCGAAAGTGGCGGGTCGGGGAGACCCCCCACTGCCTCCTGCCGCAGATTTTTCATAAATTACGAAGTTCGCTTTTGGTCCTTATTACCAGGATATCCGAAGTGGTATAAATAGCTATTTGTATGTAATTATAAAATATTTAGCTTTTTCCTAAAAATAACATGTGGTATGTTGATAACGAAAAATCGGAAAAAACGAACTTCGGATATTAATTGTTGTGCGGAAAATGAACTGCCGAAATGCATTGAGGATATATGATGAGATGGGCATTTGAGGTCAAGCGAACGGGATTGGAACTTCGCAATCTGATCGATCTGGTCGAGAGTCTAGGCTACAAAGCTGTAGAGGTGCCCGGACTTCAAATCGTCCTCTTCTCAGACTCGATGGAAATCTACTCGACCCCAGGGGAAGTCTGGAAGCAAGCCACCGGCCTTCGGGAATTGATGGTGAGCGTCACCGAGATCGACAAGGAATTTGCGATCGGCCCAGTCCTCGACATGTCGTCTAGGCCGCCTAAAAGACATATCTTCCTCCTACCATGAATTCGTATAGAGTATTGTTTACATGATCTTGGAGATAG
>CAZKRB010000011.1:0-52855 GCA_964555065.1 uncultured Syntrophus sp. | reverse complement strand
CCCGCAGGCTCGAGGCGATGACGCCGCCGATCGCCCCCAGGGGCAGGGTGAGCAGAATCGCGATGGGAATCGGCCAGCTTTCATAAAGCGCCGCCAGGCACAGGAAAATCACGAAAATAGAAAAGGCGTAGAGCAATCCTGCCTGAGAACTGGACATTCGCTCCTGGTAGGAAAGCCCCATCCAGTCAAAGCCGATTCCCTGGGGCAGTTTTTTGACAAACTCCTCCATGGACTGCATCGCCTCGCCGGAGCTTCTTCCCGGTGCCGACTCTCCCTGGATATTGATGGAAGGAAAGCCGTTGTAGCGCTCCAGTTTGGGGGAACCGGAAGTCCAATGGCCGGACGCGAAGGAAGAGAAGGGCACCATGCTGCCTGCGCTGTTGCGCACGTAGAGTTTTTCCAGGTCGCTGGGCGACATGCGGTAGGGGGCGTCGGCCTGGACGTATACCCGCTTGACCCTTCCGCCTTGAATGAAGTCGTTCACGTAGGCGCTGCCGAACGCCGCGGAGATCGTGTTGTTGATGGACGCAATGGGTGCGCCCAGAGCCCCCGCCTTTTCCCAATCCACATCAACCCGGAATTCCGGCACATCCTCCAAGCCATTGGGGCGGACCTTGGTCAAGACCGGATCCTGTGCCGCCATGCCGAGGAGCTGATTGCGGGTTGCCATCAGGTTGGCATGTCCCAGGCCGCCCCGGTCGAGCAGCTGGAAATCAAACCCCTTGGCCTGACCCAGTTCGATCACGGCTGGTGGTGCAAAGGCAAAGACCATCGCGTTGCGCATGGTAGAAAATTTCCCCATGGCCCTCTCCGCCACAGCCGTTACTTTTAAATCCCGCCGGTCCCGAAGATCCCAATCTTTCAGCTTGACAAAGGCTAGGCCTGCATTCTGTCCCCGGCCGGAGAAGCTGACTCCGGAAACCGTCATGATGGACTCAACGGCTTTTTTTTCCTTTTCCAGAAAATACGCCCTGACGTCCTTCAAGACCTTATCGGTCTGCTCCAGGGTCGAATTTGCCGGCAGCAGGGCCTGCACCATCAGGAATCCCTGATCCTCATCGGGGAGATAGGCGGTGGGCATGCGGAGGAACAGAAACCCCATGGCTGCCACAATCAACAGGAACACGGCAAGATAGCGCAGTCTCCTGGTAAAGGTGTGGCTGACCAGTTCAACATACCGGTTTCGAAGGTGAAAAAAGCGGTCGTTAAACCAGCGGAAGAAAGGGCGAAGGAAAAAAACCGCAGTGTCCGCCTCATGTCCAGCGGGCACCGGTTTGAGGAGCGAGGCGCAGAGAACCGGCGTCAGGATAAGGGCCACCACTACGGAAAGAAGCATGGAGGCGATGATGGTGACGGAGAACTGACGGTAGATAACCCCGGTGGAACCGCCGAAAAAGGCCATGGGGCCGAAAACGGCCGAGAGCACAAGCCCGATGCCGATCAGAGCGCTGGTGATCTGGTCCATGGACTTTCGGGTGGCCTCTTTCGGGGAGAGCCCTTCCTCGCTCATGATCCGCTCCACGTTTTCCACCACCACGATGGCGTCGTCCACCAGAAGGCCGATGGCCAGCACCATGGCAAACATGGTGAGCATGTTGATGGAGAAGCCGAAAAGTCCCAGCACCCCGAACGTTCCCAGGAGCACGACTGGAACGGCAATGGTCGGGATCAGCGTGGCCCGGAAATTCCCCATGAACAGATACATGACCAGGAATACCAGCAGGATCGCCTCGATCAGGGTCTTGACCACCTCTTTGATGGCGACCTTGACGAAGGGGGTCGTATCATAGGGATAGATGACCTTCATCCCGCTGGGGAAGTAATGGCTCAGTTCAGCCATTTTGGCCCGGACATTGTCGGCCGTCTCCAGGGCATTGGCGCCGGCAGCCTGCCGGATAGCCAGAGCGGCAGAGGGTTTGCCATTGAAGCGTGCCTGAATGTCGTAGGATTCGGTGCCCAGTTCCGTTCTTCCCACATCGCCGATTCGGACAATGGAGCCGTCCGGGTTGGTGCGCAGGGGAATGGCGGCAAATTCTTCGGGAGTCTTGAGCAGGCTTTGGACAATGATGGCGGCATTCAGGCGTTGGCCTTCCACCGCCGGCGCTCCGCCGAACTGTCCGGCGGACACCTCCACATTGTAGGCCTTCAGCGCCGAAATAACGTCCTGGATTGTCATCCCGTAATTGGTCAGCTTGTCGGGGTTCAGCCAGACGCGCATGGCATACTGGGAGCCGAAAATCTCCACCTCGCCCACTCCCGGCACCCGCGACAAGACCTTCTCCAGGTTGGATTGGGCATAGTCCCGCAGGTCATTGCCATCCATGCTCCCGTCCTCGGAGATCAGACCGACGATCATCAGCCAGTTCCGGGTGGATTTGGCCACCTTGACCCCGGAATTCTGCACCACTTCCGGCAGGCTCGCCATGGCGAGCTGGAGCTTGTTCTGTACCTGGGCCCAGGCCAGATCCGGATCCGTTCCCGGGGCAAAGGTCAACTCAACGCGGGACTGGCCTGACGAATCGCTGGTCGCTGACAGATACAGCATCTTGTCAAAACCGGTCATCTTCTGTTCGATGATCTGGGTGATGCTGTTTTCAACGGTTTCTGCAGAGGCTCCGGGGTAGAAAGCGGTCACGGCGATGGATGGCGGGGCGATGGGGGGATACTGTGCGATGGGCAAATTGTAAATCGCCAGTCCTCCTGCCGCCATCATGATGATGGCTATGACCCAGGCGAAAACCGGCCGATCCAGAAAGAATCTTGATAGCATCGTGGGCCTCCGTCAGTTCGATTTCGCAGCCGGCGGGTCCCCTTGCGGATGCCGCCCGTCGGTCTTGGCTTTAGCGGCATCAAAAGGAACCACCTTCACGGAAAGCCCTGGTTTGACCTTCTGCACTCCTTCGACGATCACCCGATCACCGGCAGCGAGACCGGAGGAAACCAGCCATTTATCGCCGAAGGTCCGGTCGACTTTCAGCAGCCGCTGCTGAACCTTGCCGTCCGTGTCCACAACCAAGGCGACGGGGTTCCCCTTCGGGTCGCGGCTGACGCCTTGCTGCGGAACCAGGAGCGCCTGCTCGTTGACCCCTTCCTCGATGATGGCCCGTGCGTACATCCCGGGCAGCAGAGTCCCCTTGGGATTGGGAAAGATGATGCGCAGAATGAAAGATCCGGTCGTGGGATCGACGGTGATGTCGCGGAATTGGAGCGTTCCTTCCTGGGGGTAGAGGGTTCCGTCTTCCAGCAGGAGCTTGACCTTGGTCGTGGAAGAGCCATCTTTTTTCAGTGTGCCGCTGGCCATGCTCTGCTTCAGGCGCAGCAGTTCGGCGCTCGACTGGGTGACGTCAACATAGATGGGATCGATCTGCTGGATCGTGGTCAGAGGCGTCCCCTGGCCGGCGGTCGCCAGGGCGCCCACGGTGATCAGCGAACGGCCGATGCGACCGGAAATGGGGGCGGAAATGCGGGTGTAGGCCAGATTGATCCGGGCGGCTTCCACGGCTGCCTTGCCGGCCTCGATCTCCGCCTCGGCCTGCTTGAGGGCGGCGGCGGCATCGTCGTATTCCTGCCGGCTGACCGCCTTGATGGCCACCAGTTCCCGGTAGCGCTCAACCCGGAAGCGGATGGACGTGATGTTGGCTTCCGCCCTGGCGAGGGTCGCCTTGGCGCTGGCATAAGCGGCTGTGTACGTGGCCGGATCGATCTGGTAGAGGATGTCACCGGCCTTGAGATCCGTTCCTTCCTTGAAGAGCCGCTTCTGGATGATGCCGCTGACCTGGGGCCTCACTTCGGCATTCAGATAGGCCGCCGTCCGCCCGGGCAGTTCGTTGGTGATCGTTATCCGCTGTGGCTGCACGGTGAGCACGGCCACCTCCGGCGGTCCGGACTGGGGCGGGGCTTCCTTCTTTCCGCAGCCGTACAATGCCGACAATCCGACCAGAATTCCCAGGATGGCCATGAGCCTGATGTTTTCACGAATCTGCATAGATTCCACCTCGACGACTTGAAATGAGAGCGCCACACCCCTTGAATCGGGGTGCTGACGCAAGGATGATCACCGGCGGCACGCTTGTCCGAAGGGATCACCTTGTCTATCTGAATGAACGTTCATTCAGGTCCGTGGGTTTTTCCCGTTATCGTTTGACTCCATCCCAGCAGGCCTCGACGGTGCGGGAAATCAGGCCCTCGTCCAGAGTGACAAAGCCCAGGATATGGTCGCGCGCCAAGGCAACCAGGGGACCGAAGGCCAGGGCGAAAAGGACGAAAAAGGGAAAATCCTTGAGGACCTGCTGGGCGATTCCCTGGGCAAAAAGCTCGGTGAAGATGCCCGGCTCCCCCGCCTTCCCCAGAAGTCGATCCCGCCGCAGCGACACCCCGTAGGGAGAGTTATGGTACTGTTCCAGGTAGCGGAAATGGATCGGGAAGGTGAGGAAGTACCGGAGGAGCGCCTTGCCGAGGTGAAGAAACCGCTCCCGGAAGGGCATTCCGGTGGAATATCCTTCCCGCAGGGCCGCCAGAAGTTTTGCTTCCACTTCCTGGTAAAGCGCATTGATGAGGACGTCCTTGTTCTCGAAATAGCGGTAGATCGTACCTACGGCAACGTCGGACTTTTCGGCGATCATTGCCATGGGGGCCCCGTGGAACCCCTTTTCCGCAATCAGTTCGAGAGCGGCCTGGACGATTTCCTCCCGCTTGTCCGAGATGTTCATGATCGCCCCTCTCTATCCGTGAATGAACGTTCATTCTTTTCTGAAGGAAGTTTTTATTTCCTTTTTTCGGACTTTGTCAAGTATTATTTGTTCCGGTTTCGAAAAAGTCGCCTGCCCGCTGGAATCCTGTCAGGGTCGGACAAATAATTTCTAATATCGAACCCTTACAATCAAAAGCGCGATAATCCCTTCCGGGAAGTTAATTCCGAGCGCTATGATTGCGAATGACTTGACCCTGACCTGCCCCCTGTCGGTTCTTCCAATTTCGTCTTGAAGGTGGTATCCAGGCGGAAGAGATGCCATGGTGCCGCCTGCAAGCGAAACCGCCGTGAAGAACGCCGGCGCGGTCGCAGGAGAAGCCTTTCCGGGAAAAGCGGCCGGGGCGGAAAGACGAAGGCGACCTCGGCGGGATGTCGGGGCCCGCAGAACAGGGGAGAGAAAATGTCGGAGGAAAAAATCCCCCGCACCGGGAATGAGGGAGGCGTTCCGTGAAGGTTTTTCCAGGAAATCGGCCGGGACGGACGGTAGGGCCGCTGATGGAAAAGGCCCGGTTCGTGGCGCGGCCGAACCGCTTTACGGTGCGCTGTGCCCTGGGAGAGGAAGTCCTCGATGCCTATCTGCCCAATCCGGGGCGCCTTTGGGAACTGCTGCTGCCGGACAGCGTCCTTTACGTCGTCCGGCAGGATGGAGAGGGAACCAAGCGGAAGCTACCGGCGCTGGTGGTGGCCGTCGAACGGGACGGACGGCCCGTCATGCTCCATACCCTGGCCTGCAACGATGTCGTCGCCGAACTGCTCCAGCAGCGGCGGCTTCCCGGTTTCGAAGGGATGCGCATCGTGCGGCGGGAGGTGGTCCGGGGGCAAAGCCGCTTTGATTTCCTCCTCGAGGAAAAGGGCATTCCCCGGCTCCTGGAAGTGAAGTCCTGCACCCTTTTCGGCCGCCGGATCGCCATGTTTCCCGACGCCGTCACCGCCCGCGGGCGGCGGCATCTGCTGGAGTTAGCCGAGCTGTCCCGGCAGGGGACCCCGGCTTCCGTCCTATTTCTCGTGGGCTGCCCCCACGCGGACTTTTTCCTGCCCGACTATCATACCGATTTCGCTTTTGCCGCGACCTTCCTGGCCGTGCGCGAGGCGGTCCGATTTCATGCCCTGGCGGTCGACTGGCAGCCGGATCTTGCCCCCGGTCCGGTCATCCGCGAACTCGAGATTCCCTGGGCGCTCCTGGAGCAGGAAGTCCAGGACGGGGGCTGCTACCTCCTGGTTCTTCATCTGCCGCGGGAGGAGACGGTGATTCTCGACGATCAAAGCTGCCTGGTCTTGGGGGAAGGCCATTACCTCTATGTCGGTTCCGCCGGCGCCGATTTGACCCGCCGGCTTCAACTCGCCCGTCGGAGACCGAAACAGGAGAGGCGGCGAAAGGCCGATTTTCTGGAGGAAATTAAGGCTTTGGCAGACAGCCTCCAAGTCATCCCGATCCGCGCGACGGAGCCGTTGGAGACCGAACTGATCGACGCGCTTTCCCGGATTGCCGACGAGACGGCTGTGGAGTGCGACAAAGGGAGAGGCGACCGGGGCGACCGCCGGACCCGGCTTTTCCGCTTCAGCGTCTCCCCCCTGCAATGCCGCGCCTTTGTGGATCTGCTCCTGGAGTTTCGCATCAACCGCCTGGAAAAGTGGCTTCCTTGAGGATTGCGCTCTTGACGGCTCCGGTTTTCCTTGACTTCCCGAAGAGGAAATTCGATTCGCGATCCTGACCTCTCCCTTCCCGTAAACCCTCTCTCTCTTCCTGGCGGCTGGAATCAGGCTTGATGCCTTTGAGGCCGGATCAGACGGCGGGAAAGTAACCGCCCTTTCTTTTCTTCAAAAGGTATCATGGGTTGCGCTTCAGGGAAGCTCCGTCTTCCAGCGGATTCTTTGCCCCTGGTCTTGACAACTCCCGATTGCTTGCCATGTTATCGCCCAGGGTCTTATTTCCCCCCTGCATCTGTCAGGGGCTTGCAGAAATCATAAAACCCCGGAGGCGTTATGGAAAAGCGGGAAGGGGTTGCCGCCCGCCGATGGGTCGGATAGGGAAAACCGTGAACCAAAAAGATTACTACGAAATATTGGGCTTGGAGGCCGGCGCAGATCAGAGTCAGATCCGGGACGCCTACCGCCGCCTGGCGCTGTTGTACCATCCGGATCGGAATAAAGACAGCGCGGAGGCGACGGAACGGATGAAGGAAATCAACGAATCCTACGCCGTGCTTTCCGAACCCCGGAAAAGAAGGGAATACGATGCCCTCCGACAGGCCTACGGTTCCTCCGCCTATGGGCAGTTCCGGCAGACCCATTCCGACCAGGACATCTTCCGGGATTCGGACATCCAGCAGATCTTCGAGGAATTAAGCCGGGCCTTTGGATTCCGGGGTTTTGACGAAGTCTTTCGGCAATCCTATGGCGCGGGGTACCGGACCTTTGAATTCAAGAAGCCGGGGGTATTCGGCCGGGTCGTGGTGGGCGGCCTCGGAGAAGGATCGGGCGTCCGAGGAGGCTCCCTCCTTGGCGGCTATCTGGAGAAGCTGATTCGATACAGCTTGAAAAAGAAATGGGGCATCGAACTGCCGGAGCGGGGAAAGGATCTGCGGGATGCCATCGTGCTCTCTCCCGACCAGGCCCGGCTGGGGGGGAAGGTGCGCTACTCCTCCGGCAGGACGGGCCGGGAGCTGTTCGTCACGATTCCCCCGGACACGAAGGAGGGGCGACAACTGCGTCTGAGGGGGATGGGCGAGCCCGGCCGCGCCGGCGGAGAGGCCGGAGATCTTTACGTCACGGTCCGCATCGGAAACCGCGTGCTGTGGATGATGAAAAATTTCCTCGCCCGGATCAGGTCCGCCCTGCGACTGGGATAAGCAGGAGATCATGCCCTTTCCTTGTCCGGCGGCGTCGGAAAGGGGCTTGTGGATGGGCTGTCCGGAAGGGATCTTCCATTTCTCCCGCTGAAATTTGATTGACTCCGGGAGAGTCTTATGTAATGAATTACATATATCATTTTTGTCTCGCGGTTTGTTCCGGCTCCGGCCGAACGGATCGTGCTCTCGTTGCCCATGATTCGGGACAGATCCTTTATCAAGCTTGCCTGTTGAATCAGCGGTCAGTAATTCGGCGATCGTGCATCAACCCTTTACAGAAAGGAGGTCTGCATGTTTAAAGTCAGCGAAGAGGCATCAAAAAAGGTGAAAGAGTTCCTGGCGGAGCAGAAAGAGGTTCAGCCGATCAGGATCCTGATGACGGAAGGCGGATGGAAAGGTCCGTTTCTCGTAATGGCCATGGACCGTCAGAAGGAAGATGATGAGGTGTTCGTCGATCAAGGGGTTACGTATGTCATTGAAAAAAAACTTTTTGATAAAGCGAAGCCCGTCACCCTTGACTATGTTCACTCCGGTTTCGGTTCCGGTTATATTCTGAACTCTGAACTCATGAAGCACTGGAAAGGCGGCGTTTTTGGCGGATGCAGAAATATCTGCGAAAGTTGCGAAGAGCTCTATGAGCAGTAATCCGAGCCATGCTCCGTAGCGTTGTGACAGGATGGTACCCCGGGGAAACTCGCCGGTCTCGTTATTTTGACTTCCTTACCCGCTGAATCTCCATATCCGGCCACCAGCCGGCGGGTCGCCCTGGTCGTCACAACCATGGCCTCCTTCCTCACGCCCTTCATGGGCTCCGCGGCCAACGTGGCCCTTCCTGCCCTGGGGCGTGAGCTTTCCCTCGATGCCCTGTCCCTGAACTGGGTTGCTACCAGTTTTCTCCTGGCTGCGGCGATGAGCCTGGTCCCCCTGGGGAGAATCGCCGACCTTTATGGAAGGAGGCGGATCTTCCTCTGGGGAATCGTTCTGTACACGGCGTCTTCGCTGGCCTGCAGCCTGGCTCCCGATGCCGCCCTGCTGATTTTCTCCCGGTTTCTGCAGGGCATCGGAGGCGCCATGATCTTCGGCACTTCCACGGCCATCCTCATCTCCGTCTTTCCCGCCACGGAGCGGGGGAAAGTTCTGGGGATCAACGTGGCGGCGGTTTATACCGGCCTGTCGGCGGGGCCGCTGATCGGGGGACTGCTGACCCAGCATTTCGGCTGGCGCAGCATCTACCTTTTCAATGCCGCCCTGGGGATGGTGGTCATCTTCTGCACCCTGTGGAAACTGAGGGAGGAATGGGCCGAAGCCCGGGGGGAACGGTTTGACTGGGCAGGGGCCGTCATTTACAGCCTGAGTCTCTTTCTTCTGATGATTGGGTTTTCCCGGTTGCCGGGGACGGAAGCCGTTCTTTTTGTGGTGACCGGCTTGGCCGGCATCGCCGCTTTCATCAAATGGGAACTGGGAACGGTCAGCCCCCTGCTGGAGATTTCCCTCTTTCTCCGGAACCGGGCCTTCACCTTTTCCAACCTGGCCGCCCTGATTCACTATTGCGCAACCTATGCCGTCGGCTTCCTCATGAGTCTCTATCTGCAGTTCATCAAGGAGTTTACCCCCCAGGCGGCGGGGCTGATCCTCCTTGCCCAGCCCGTGATCCAGGCCGCTTTTTCTCCGCTCATCGGACGCCTCTCCGACCGGATCGAACCCCGGCTGCTGGCCTCCCTGGGGATGGCTCTGACCGTCTGCGGCCTCTCCGTGCTGATTTTTATTGCCGCGGGATCTTCCCTGGCCTACATCCTGGCCGGCTTGGCCCTCCTGGGGCTGGGATTTGCCTTTTTTTCCTCCCCCAACGTCAATGCGATCCTCAGCTCCGTGGACCGGAAATTCCTCAGCGTGGCCTCCGGCACCCTGGCGACGATGCGGATTCTGGGGCAGATGTTCAGTATGGGGATCGCCCTGCTGATTTTTGCCCTCGTGATAGGCCGGGTGCAGATCGCGCCGCCCTATTACCCGCTGCTGCTCAGGAGCATGAAGCTGGCCTTTTCCATCCTGGCCGTCCTGTGTTTTCTGGGAATCTTTGCCTCCCTTTCCCGGGGGCGCATACACCGCAACGGGAGCTGACCGGGAGCGCTATTCAATGTCCAAGGTTTCCCGGGGGGAGAATTCCTTGTACTGGTAGGGGATCGCCTCGCGGATCGGCTCGGGGATGCGGCCGTAGCACCCTTCAAATTCCTCCAGATATTCCCGGCGGCCCCGGTAGAAATCCTGCAGGCGCTTTTCCAGCAGGGAGTGGTCGTCAAAGAGGCGGTAGGCGGTCATGAGGTCCAGGTTGGCCCGGTCGCACTTGATGGGATAGTGGTAGCCCAGGTGATCGGCCTCCAGGCTGAAGCGGAGCTGGTTGCGGACCAGATCGTTGTAGGCGGCCAGGGACTGGCGCAGGGTGACCTTCTCCTCCCTCAGCCCGATGGTGCCCGTATTGGCGAGGTAGCAGGCAATCCGATTGCGCTTGATGATGTCATAAAAAATCATGGCGTGTTCCAGGCGGTCGCCCGCCATGAAGGGATCGAGGAAAAACTCCCGCTTGAACCGCCCGGCCTCTTCAGGGTTGCCGCCGCTGCTTTCAATGGATTCGCCGTAGATGAACTGCATGGTGGCCTGTTCCGGCGTCAGGCGGCTGATCACGTTGACCAGGGGATTCCGCGTCAGGATGATGATGTAGTTGATCCGGTCGGCCCGCAGGCTCTTCGCGGCAACCTCCAGGTTGTCCCGGGTGACGATGGCCCTGCCGTTCCCCGTCTTGGAGGTATCCTCGAAGTTCGGCATGTAGGGATACTGGGTCATCGCCACATTTTCCAGAAAGGCGTCCCGGGACTCCGCCGCCCGGAGGATCTCCGGCTGGCTGGCGTCCAGCCCCTCCGTTTTCACGTAAACGCCGCCCATCTCGAAGGCCGCGTAGCTGCCGTCCAATCCCAGGGCGCCCCCGTCGTCGCCGATCATCTCCGAGCGCTCCCGCGGCACTTTCGTGAACTTGCGGCACAGGGTCGTGGTCTTGCCGGTCGCGGTCAGGCCGGCCACGGCGGTCACGATTTCCGTCATCTCCGGACGCCCGGTTCCCTGGTCGAACACCCAGAGGAAATCGCGGCGGGCGCCGGCATGGAGAAAGATCCCCGTCCTGTCGATGGCCTTGATCCGCCAGTCCTCGAACTGGAAGATGCCCTTTTTCCCTTCCCCGAGATAGATCGTATTGCGGCAGATTTTGACCTGGTCCCCCCGTTGATCCCCCAGGTGAAGGCGGACGGTGATGTCCTTGTCCATAAGCTTCTTCGCGCGATTGCGTTCGAAGGCCTCGTCGGTGAAATAGATGATGGTGTACGTTGGGTTGTCCAGGACGACGGGCGGATGGTTGAACAGGAGCTTCAAGCCGTAGGCGATCTGGGCATACTGCTCCGGGATGAGGAACCGGGCGGAGACGCCGTCCTGGCCGTCGCCGATGTACGTATCGAGGGAGACGAGGGTTTCTTTTCTCAGAGCCGCCAGCATTTCCGCGGCCAGCCGGGCCTCCTCCTCACCGAAAGGGTGATCCACGCTGTTGCGGGTATGGGGCGCCGACCGGGACATGGGTTCGGAATCCGCCGCCACCGAGCCGATATGGGTCTGGATGACCCCTTCCTGGCGCAGGGCGATTTCTTTCAATTCTTCCAGCGAACGGCCTTCCAGAAGACGACCCTCCTGCCTGGCCGTTTCATAGAGCTGCTTGGCGGCTGCCTTGAAAATGTTCATCTGTCTGTCCTCCTGTTGGTTGCGGGCGGCATTCCTCCCGTAAAATCAGAGCCCTCCGCAGGGCGAAGGGCCTCCGGACCTGTCCCCCCGTCCCCTTCAATCAAGGGCGACAAAGGAAGAATCCGTTATCCCGTCCAGAAGCTGAAAAGACTTCACCCTGACGACAAATAACTCTGTGTCGGGATTTTCGGCAAAGGCGGAAAGGTCGGGGTGCTTTTCCAGCAGCCGGTTTTTGATCCGAAGTTTCTCCTCCTCGCTGTCAATCCTTTCAAAGGCGCCGCTGACGGTCAGGGCCTTCGTATGAGACCGGCCCGCGGGGCTGCTCTCTTCCCGGGTATCAACCAGCAGACTGACCGCGGGGTTGGCCTGCAGATTTTCATACTTCCGGGTGTTCCGGGAAGTCATCATGTAAACTTCCCGGCAGTCGTCACTGACGGCGTAAGACATGAGCGAACAGTGCGGCTCATGGCCGGAAACCGTCGCCAAAACACAGGTATCCTTGGATCTCATCAGAGCTTTCATGACTTCCAGCATCGTTCGAACCTCCTGAGCAACAGAATGGCGGGGATTGTCGTGGAACCGGAACGGGCCTGATTCCTCAACGTCCGTTTAAGCGTTGATAACGGGAACGTGGCGTAAAATCCTCCTCCGTGGTATAGATGCGCCTTGGTGAAGGGGAAAACGATTTCAAAATACGGGAATTTCCCAGATTTATCAATGAATTCCTTCCCCGGGAAAAGAGAGAACGATGGATGGCCGACACGAATCCCTGATCCGGGCGCAGCAGATCGCTCCGCCGCTGGGGGGGCTGCTTCTTCTCTGGTATGAGGCGAACCAGCGACCGCTGCCCTGGCGCGGAACGTCCGATCCCTATGCCATCTGGCTTTCGGAAGTCATGCTCCAGCAGACCCAGGTGGAGGCGGTGATTCCCTATTATCTGCGTTTCCTGAAAGCGTTCCCGACAATCGAGGCCCTGGCCCGGGCGCCTCTGGAAGGGGTGCTCAAACTCTGGGAAAACATGGGCTATTACAGCAGGGCGCGCCATCTCCACGCAGCTGCCCGGGTCCTTGCGGCATCCCACGGCGGCCGGCTCCCGGACAACCCTGCGGAGCTCAGGGAGCTTCCCGGCATCGGAGCTTACACGTCCGGGGCGATTCTCAGCATCGCCTTCGGGAAAGCCGTTCCCGCCGTCGACGGCAATGTGAAGCGGGTCCTGAGCCGGATTTTCACGGTGAACGGCCCGCTGAACACAGGTTCGACCCAGCGGCTGATTTCCGCCCTGGCGGAAGCGCTGATCCCGAAGGAGGAGCCGGGACGGTTCAATCAGGCCCTGATGGACCTGGGAGCGATGCTCTGCCGTCCGAGGATTCCCCGCTGCGCCGCCTGCCCGCTCACTTCATTGTGCCTGGCTTTCATCGGCAACTGCCAGCACCGCTTCCCCGTTGCGGGGAAAAGAGCGGTGCGGCCGCGCAGAGAGGCCGCGGTGGCGGTCATCCGGGACGGGGAAGAGCGCCTGCTGGTGATCCGGCGGCCGGAAAGAGGATTTCTGGGAGGGCTCTGGACCTTTCCCGGGGGGATGCTCCAGCCGGGAGAAACCGCCGCGGAGGCCCTGGAAAAGCGCTGCCGGGAAGAGCTGGAAATCGCCGTCGCCGTGGGGAAATCCCTGATCACCCTGCAGCAGGCCTACACGCATTTCCAGTTGACGCTGCATGTGTTCTTCGCGACTCTCCGGCAGGAGGGGCCGCAGCTGTTGGCCGGGGGCGACCGGCGCTGGGCAAGCCCCGGGGAAATCCCCGGCCTTCCCTTCTCCCGCGCCGAACAAAAGGTCCTGGCGGCGCTGTTCCCCTGAACGGAAAGGCGGTATGCGCTGTAAAGCGTCCGGTCCGACACGGTGGTCCTCATAGGTCGCCGCACAGATGAGGGGGAAGAGAAAAACGTCCATTAACGGATGAGATCACCGGTAGCGCAACTGTTTGCGCTTTGGACTCAAATCTTTTTCCCGATATAGAAAACATAGCCGTAAAACGCTTTGTATCGATCATAGAGTTTTGCTTCGTGCCGCTGGTACTCCACGAGTTCTTCAGCCGCTTTATTTCCGGCATGCTTTTTCAGAAACTTCTCCTGAGCAGAAACCTGCGGGACATAAAAATGCTCAATCCAGCAATTTTCAGGCAGAACAAACGTGGCAACGGGGATGTATCCGGCTTTTTGCAATTGTCCGACTTTCCTGGAGATGACGTCGATTTCCGGATAAGCGTCTTTCCAAAATCTCTCGAGTTCGACCGGCCGCCTCTCGGTGAACCAGGACGCCTCTGAAACGGCGATAAAGCCTCCCGTTTTGAGGAACTTACGCCATTCGGTTATGCCCCGTTCAAACCCGATATTGTAGATCGCCCCTTCCGACCAGATCAGATCCAATTCATCCTGCTGAAAAGTAAGAGCATCCATTGAGCCGACAACGCCGCGCACCCGATCCTGGAAATTCCTCTTCCGGCTGTTCGCATTGAAGATCTCGATAAAGTCGGCAAAGAGGTCAACGCCTGTGATATGCCCCGGCGCATGGGCGGCCAGCACCATGGTTTGGCCGCCCGTTCCACAGCCGAAGTCGGCGATTTTTGATTCATTGGTCAGGTTGTCGATAAAGCTCAAAGCTTTAACCGTCACTTCGGGGCTCCCCGGCCCCTGCCGTTCCAGGCTCGAAAAATATTCGCAGATCAATTGAAAATCAAACTGATGGATTGATTTCTGTTCCCCGCTCATTGGTTTCCCTTAATCTTCTCTCTCTTCCTCTAAAACGGTCTACCTCTCAGGGATGAAAAATCCATCCAACGCGGCATCGCCGGTGTAAACGGACTACAGGGAATTCCCTTCCGACTGCATTGGTGCCAGAACGGACGCTGCCGACATCATGAGAAAGAAAGCGCAGATCGCCTTCAGGCTGATTAACCGCCACCTCGTAATCGCCGCAATCGAGCCCCTTCCAGCTAAAAGGAAGGCTTCATTGTTCCCCGGGCTTCACACAAAGTCGTTACCAACAATTGTATGCCGGTTAGGGCGGGAAGAGGGAGAGAGTTCCTCTTGACCCTTATCGATCCCTTCTTCATTGTTTCCAATTCTTTGGATCTTCCATAAAGCCTGATTTGAGCAGACGGCGTAGCTCGCTAAATTCAGTAGTCTTCGTATTTTCTAATTCTTTCCATGCCCACTGAAATGCAGGTTTCTTGAAATTAGAATGCATACCATCTCGCCAAAATAACCAAGTCTCGGTCCGAACTCTCCCTATCTGCCGTAAGAAAGTCTGCTCATTGCTAAGGTCGAAGTAATGCCAGAATTCGTCTAGGTGCTTCTTTTTTTCTTCTTCGCTGAGCTCCTCACCGAGAAGTGCACGAGAAGGCTGCATGGCAACTGGAAATGAGCCCGGCGAAGAGAAAAGCCGGGAGGTCTCGTCCCGCCGAAGAACCAAATCCAAAGTAGATAATTGGTTTTGTGTGCTCCGAGACGCAATGAACCCGAGCGTGTGAGCGGAAAATGGCGGGCGCGACATAGGGTAAACCGATTCTCAGGGTAGACATGCATTTCCCTCCTTCTGGTTAAAGAACTGTAAGTTTATACTTCATTCAGCTACGATTTGATGTTCTTTGGGTATCTCCTGGTGCGGCCCTGCATGCCGGTGGTGTGGTAAGGGGGGAGAAAAACTCCCCCTTACCCGATTCGCTGTTATACCCCTGTTTTGTCAGGAAGTGACTTCCAATCCAGGCCCAAATCAGAGAACTCCTGACACACCCGTTGCCATGTTGTCACCCCGATAAAGGCCATTGCGATTTCTTGCTGTTCGTCTGGACCCCGATGAGGAAGACTTGAGCAGACTGCATCATGTTTTAGCGTGCGTTCTGCAAATCCGAGCCATTTTGACGGGACCTCTGTGTGAGCACCTTCGGCTTCCACGATGAAGAAGCCCAGTAGGCATTTGCCCCCGCGGATTTCGTGTGCGCAGTCCAAATGGCGGAGCATCTGGTGACGGCTGGTCATCCATTTTGTGCTCGTAGTGGGTTCTCGTTCAGTCCTCTTACCTTCGATCACAACGATAAGGTTATCGGTTTCAATGTATACATCGGGTTGTGTCTTTCCTTCAAAAATAAACCAGTCTTCGTTTTTCGGATTATGACGAAGCAAGGTTAAAGCTTCCGCTTTTCGCGCGTCCGAGCCTTCAAATAATTGGCGGCGTTTTTCCGCCTTACTTGGATCTGAACTGAGCCTGCCCGAGGCCGGTTTTTTGGGATGCCTAATGAGCCATGACAAAAGGGAAACCGGAGCGGTCAACTTTTTCTCATTGGCACCCCAGCCACAGTCTCTAATAGTAAAACAACAATCGGGGGGGAGCGATGCAGTGTTTCCACCAACAGGGAGTGATAAGAGCCTATTCAACCATGAATTGCCAGTTTGATCAGTATTGAAAAGCCGATCAAATACCGGCTTTACTCTCGTCAGAGATGAATCTCTAGTTCCCATTACCATCCTTCAGCGAACGTCGCTGGTGAGATATATAAAGTGGAAAAAGAGCACGCAACTTTCCACTTATTCAAAAACCGTTTGCCAAATTCCGCTTATTGCGTTCCGTTCCAATGCGAATCTCAAATGGGCGGACCGGATTCGTGAGGTCCTGCGATCGGATCGCTATCCTTATCGCAGAGGACAGACCTGTTGTCAATGGATGCTTCGTTATATCAATCAGTTCGACAGTAAAGCGCATCCGAACCTTCGGTGGGCGAAAAATATGGAAACATTTCTCTCCCACCTCGCTACAAAAGGCAACGTCACGACTCCACCGCAAGGGCAGGCCCTCAACGCCTTGGTTTTCCACTGAACCAGCCGCAAGGGTCTTTACTTTTTCAGGCAAAGCCTGTATTTAACTTGAATCATCGCGGGATAGATCATGCCGCTTCCCGACCTGGGAGGATCGCCGGACGGCGAGGCGGAGGGGTCGGGGACGCGCAATCCGCGGAGAGATCAGACGGGCAGGGGGGAGACTTACTTATGGGAACCGATGAAGACCTCATCATTCGTTGCCTTCACTGTGGAACGAAAAACCGCATTCCCGGAAACAAGCTTCAGGAAAACCCGAAATGCGGCCGCTGCGGGCAGCCTCTCGATGAGATGATCATCCGGTGCCTGAACTGCGGGGCCAAAAACCGCATGCCGGAAAATCGGCTGGACGCCCATCCCCGGTGCGGCCGCTGCGGCGCCCGGCTGGTGGTGGAAAACGAGTTGCGCGAGCCGGTGGTGGTGACGGACGGCACCTTCTCCCGGGAAGTTCTGGTGCACGGCGGCTCCGTCCTGGTGGATGGCTGGGCGCCCTGGTGCGGTCACTGCCGTACCCTGAGCCCCATCCTGGAAGAGCTGGCCGCAAAATTCGCGGGCAGCATCAAGGTCGCCAAGCTCAATGTGGATGAAAATCCCCTGACCGCTCAGCAGTTCAACATCGAGAGCCTCCCGACGATGCTCTTCTTCCGGGGCGGCAAACTGGTGGATACCCTCGTGGGAATGCGTCCCCGGGAAGAAATCGAACGCCACCTCCTGGCCATCATGAAGCAGGATAAACCCTGAGCGACAGGAGATCTGCCGCCATACACAACACGATTCAAGAAAAGGGGAGAACGCGTGTCCGGAATAAAGCCGCAGCGGCTGGAGGGAAAAAAGGTCTATACGAGCCGGGTCTTTGAGGTTTACGAAGGCACAATCCGGCTGCCCGACGGGAGGCTGACCACCCAGAGCTGGATTGATCACCAGCCCTGCATTGCCGCCGTGCCGGTGTCCCCGGAGGGGAAGGTGCTCCTCATCCGTCAGTATCGGGCGGCGGTCGAGCAGATGCTCCTTGAAATCCCCGCCGGCGCCCTGGACAAGGGTCCGGAAACGGTCGAGGAATGCGTCCAGCGGGAACTGGCGGAGGAAATCGGCTTTCAGGCCCGCCGTCTGGTCAAACTGTTCGAGGGGTACCTGGTGCCCGGCTACTGCAACGAATACATGCACTACTATCTGGCCACGGACCTTTTCGCGGCGGCGCTGCCGCCCGACCACGATGAAGTCATCGAGGTGGTTCCCACGTCCTTTGAAGACGCCTTTGCCATGATGAAGGACGGCCGCATCATCGATTCAAAAACCGCCCTGGGCATCACCCTCGCCTGGGAGCATCTGAAAAGCGCCTCCAATCCTTAGCCGCCCTTTCCGCAGGCGTCTCGCCGGATCCGCGGCCGGAGGAAAACGGAGCTTCTGCTAGCCGCCTCCGTCATCGGCTCGTTGCGTCACAGACCTCAGGGGGGCAATAACCGGAATCATCCGGAGGCGTTAGCCCCCTCTCCCGGTCAGCGCAGCATCCTTTCCCGCTTTTCCTGTTGAATATCCAGGTTTTTCAGGAGCCGGAGGTCCCTTTTGAGCAGCTCGTTTTCCTGGGTTAACCGGTTGAGCTCTTCCTGGCTTTTTTCCCTGGCCTGACGGGTTTCCAGGCGCAATTGTTCGATTTCCCGCTGCAGTCTGCTGTGTTCGTTCTGCCCGGCTTCCGCCGACTGTCGGCAGGATTTCAACTGTTCCTCCAGGCGGGAAAGGGCCTCCAGGTGACCGAGCCAGGTTTCTGCCTGAAGTCGCCACTTGCTGTCCGGGTGCTGTTGAACCAGCATTTCAAAAAGGTTCCGGGCGCGGGTGTAATCCGCCGGCTGCTCCGGTGTGGACTTCAGGCAGGCCAGACCCTCATCGAAGAGCTTCCGGTCGTCCGCCGGGTAATCGAAAAGAGAGCGGGACTCCGGCCGGGTGATCGTCAATTGCGGCGCCGGGGGCGGGGCAGCTGTCGTTGCACAGCCTGCCACCTGGCAGATCAGCAGGCCTAACACCAGGAAGGGAAGCAGCCAGGCTTCTGTCACGCTTTCGTTTTTTTTGATCCCTGATTCTGGTTCCATCTAAACCCCGTTTGTGTCGGCTTCGTTATCGGCTGTTCGATGTTCGCATCGAGCGCCTGCGCTGTCGCCCGGCCGTTCTGATATCATCTTCGCTATGGAATTGGCATGAAGCAAGGGTTCCGGAATCATTTTTTCAGTGGGCTTTAAAGGAAGAAGGCGCTTCGCTGCCTGATCCCGCCTCCTTTTCGAAATCTTCCTCCTTCACGTAGTTGCTTCCCGGCATGGGCTTCGCGTATTCCTTGAGTTCCGCGGCCTTTTTCGCCATGTCCAGGGGATTGGAAAAGCGGTGGCCGTCATCGGTGACGATGGCAATCGTAATCGTCATCAGGGGATATTTCCGGTGAATTCCATGGCGGTCCCGGCCGATAATGAACCCCTTTTCCCGATCCCTTTCATTATAAAACCGGATAATCTGTTCATCAAAGACCCGGATCATCTCCCGGCTGATTTCTTCCGCCTGCGCGGGTTCAGCGATCACCACAAAATCGTCCCCCCCGATGTGGCCGATAAAAGCGCCCTTTTCCAGATCAGGCCGGCGGTCCAGGATGGAAGTGAGCATCTGCCCGACATCCTTGATGACTTCACTGCCCCAGGCATAGCCGTAGCGGTCGGCAAAGGGCTTGAAGTTGTCCAGGTCGACGTGACAGAGGGAGAAGTGCTGGTTTTCCGCCAAACGGCGGCCTATCTCTTTCTCAATGGCCAGATTGCCCGGCAAGCCGGTTAAGGGGCTGGCATCGAGATGAAGCGCCTCCAATTCCTTGAGCCGTTCGGCCATAAAGCCGAAGGCTTGAGCCAGGGAGCCGATTTCATCATTACGGTGGATGTCCTGTCGATAATCGAAATTTCCCTCGGCGATCCGTTTTGTTGCCTTTTCCAGCTTTTTCAACGGCCGGGAAATGTTGATCGTGGTCGCAAGGGCAAGGATCAACCCGATGACCAGCGTGAAAACCGCCAGCAGCAGGGTTATCCGGAACGCTGCAATTCCCAGGCGGTTGATCTTGTCCATCCGGGAATCTCTTTCCTTTTCCGCTCGGCGCTGGACGTTGCGGAGCTTGGAAGCCATTTTCTCAATGAGAACCCTGCTTTCCTGCTCGGAAAGGGTGATGGCCTCCGCCATGCGGTCCTCGGAAATCAGCCGCACCTCCCGCTGGAACAGGGCCTGATAACGCTCCTGGAGTTCCTTCAGCAGGTCGGGATTGGCCATCTTGACCGCATAGGGACGTTTCTGCAATTCCGCCAGGGCTTCCTGGAATTCCTTGCTTCGCTGGTGGAAAGTCTTTTCAAAGTAAGGATCCTTCAGGACCAGGTATTTTTTTTCCGCATTTTCCTGGGCCAGCAGGGTATCGATCATCGTTTTGCTGGTGTCGATCAGGTAAAAATCTTCGTTAATGATTTTAAACGTCACCTCGGTGAGTCTCTGAAAGCGGTCGAGGGCGTAAATAACCGCCAGGACGGCCAGCAGGGCCATCACGATATGACTCAGAATCAATTTTATGCTGATGGTAAATTTCATGGGCTATATCGGAAGAAAGAGGTCCACCGGCTTCCAAATAAAACGGGGGTTAACCTGGAGTTTAAATAATATTGAAGAGTTGCTTATCACATTCCAACGGATTCGGCAAGGGATTCGGCTGTTCCCGAAAACCGCCATGGTGTCTGGATGCCGGGCAGGTCCGGCAGGTTTTCAAATCTTCCTGCATGCAGAAAATTTCAAGGCCGCGGGCGGCCGGCATCGAAGATCGCCGCTCCGATGAAGCTTGCCCGATGCTGAAACATCTGCTATAAAGAATGGGTGAAAGGCAGCCGGTGGGTCGTTCTTCGCCGAGTGCTGCTTTAAATGATGCCTTGACTGTAAAATCCGGATCTTCTTTGAGAGGAGGAATTGCGTATGAAAGTAGAAAGCCGTTCCATGGATCAATTGCTGACTGAACAGTTTTCCCGGTGGCAGAAAAAGCAGGCTGCCAGAGAAAAGGCGGAGTCGGTGGCGGAAGAAAAACCCATACCGGTCTTGACGATCTCCATTGATCCCGGCAGTGGAGGCGTGGAAGTCGCGAAAAGACTTGCCCCCCTGCTCGGAATGGACATCCTTGGCAGTGAAATTATCCAGCAAATCGCTGAAAGCGCCCAGATGAGCGAAAAAACGGTGCAAACCCTGGATGAGAAGGAAACAAAGAAACTGAATAACTGGCTGGATTCACTGTTCGGGGAACACTTCTCCCCGGAAAATTATTTTCTCCATCTCAACCGTGTCATTGGAGCGATTGGAAAACACGGCAACGCCATTTTGCTGGGTCGGGGCGCTCAGTTTATCCTTCCCCCTGAAACGACGTTCCGGGCAAGGATCATCGCGCCCCTTGACATGCGCATTGAAAAGGCCATGCGTGCAACCGGACAATCCAGAAAAGAGGCAGAAGATTTTGTCCTTAACATGCAAAACGCTCGAAGATCCTTCGTCCAGCAGTACTTCAAGCAGGACGTCACGGATCCCCTGAACTATGACCTGGTATTGAACACTGAATATTTGAGCATCGAGGCGGCGGTTCAGATCATTCAGGCAGCCTTCAAGGCAAAGTTCCCTGGAATCTAGCCCGATAAAATCCCATCGCCCCCGGCCGAACTTCTTCCGGATCAGCCCCTCTGAATGCGCCGGGTTTCAGAGATCCGGATTTACCCAACCTTTGCTTGCTCCGTGAAATCAGCCTTTGGACTGCTTCCAGAGCTCTGCGGTGCGCCGTGTAATCACATAAATGGCTTCGTCGAAAAAGCGGATTGTTTTCGTAATGGTTTCGATGGCCTGATAGGAGTCCAGGGGACTGGTGAAGATTACCTGCATGTCGGCAAAGAGCCAGAGATGCCGGCGCATCATGATCAGGGCGTGGATGGCTTCATGAAGGGGAGTTCCTTCCTTGAATCTTCGCTCCGCATACTTGGAGAAATATTCCACCTGCCCGTGGTAGGGTTTCGGTTCAAAATAAAGAGAGGTAAAATTTTCGTAAAAATCTACCGCGTAGTTGATGGCCTGGTCTTCGGTGTACTCGTGAAATGAAGGCGTCTTGGGATTTTTTCTTACGTCTTTCGCCCAGTTTGCCGCAATGTCTCTCTTGTGTTTTACCACCACATCAAATAGGCGATCTGCGAAAACTCTCATCATGACCCGTATTCCTCCTGAATATAAATATGATAAGTCTAGTCTTAAAACCGGTCCAGCATGAGCAGGCCTTCGTCAAGCCATGGTCATTGCTTGAGAAAATCCGATTTTCTGTACCCTTCAATGATTCTAGAACGCCAAGCGATATCAATTCAAAGTGGCAATCTACTCGCATTGTGACAAAATATCAATCAATTCTTGATAAGAAAAATGCAGGGAAGGCTGCATTCAGGCGGAAAAATTATGGCCTTGATTTCTCCCGAAAAATTGGTGAAGATGAAATATATTAAAAGGGGAGTCTTTTTGAGGGAATAGGCAGTCCTTTCTCAATCCCATGCGCGGAGAAACCGTTTGATTGCGGGATGTCTTTACCTTTATGATCCGCCCTGCCTTTCCTTTCGTACGCCTCCCCGGCGGCAGGGTAACCGTTCCAGGTTATTTGAACGCAATCCGCCCTTTTTCGACGGATTTCTCCGGCTCCGGTTAAGGATGATCCACCCAGTCTGTTGAAACGTTGCATTTCCTGATTTCACGATGGGTTGAGCCAATGGCAGAGCAAATCCACCAAGGCATGGTCCTTTCCGTGCGAGGCAGCGTGATCGATGCCCGCTTCGACGATTACCTCCCCTCCCTCCGTTCCGTCCTGCGCGCCGGCGATGAAGGCCGGATCCTGGTCGAAGTCCATACGCAGCTCGATGAGCGAACCGTCCGCGCCGTTGCCCTGACCCCTACCCAGGGGCTGGCCCGGGGTTCGGCCGTGATCGACACGGGGCGGACCTTTGCCGTTCCGGTGGGCGAAAAGCTGCTGGGCCGGGTTTTCAACGTCTTCGGCGAAACGATCGACAAAAAGGGGCCGATTGGAGAAGCCCAGTGGCGCTCGATTCATGCCGCCCCGCCCCCACTCACCCGGCAGTCGACCGTCTCGGAAATCTTTCGCACCGGCATCAAGGCCATCGATGTGCTCGCCCCCCTGGAGAGGGGTGGCAAGGCGGGGCTCTTCGGCGGCGCCGGCGTCGGGAAAACGGTCCTGATCACGGAAATCATCCATAACATGGCCGGCCTCCTCCAGGGCATCAGCATCTTCTGCGGCATCGGGGAGCGCTGCCGCGAGGGGGAAGAGCTGTACCGTGACATGAAGGAGGCCGGGGTTCTGGACAGCACGATTCTCATCCTGGGCCAGATGAACGAACCTCCGGGAGCCCGCTTCCGGGTCGGCCACGCGGCGCTGACCATGGCCGAGTATTTCCGCGATGACGCCCATCAGGATGTGATGCTCCTGATCGACAATATCTTCCGGTTCACCCAGGCCGGGTCGGAGGTGTCCGGCCTGATGGGGCAGCTTCCCTCCCGCCTGGGCTATCAGCCCACCCTGGCCACGGAACTCGCGGAGCTGGAGGAGCGGATCTGCAGCACCCTGACCGGGGCGATCACCTCCATCCAGGCGGTCTATGTCCCGGCGGACGACTTTACCGATCCCTCCGCCGTCCATACCTTCGGCCACCTCTCCGCCTCCATCGTCCTCTCCCGCAAGCGGGCCAGCGAGGGGCTGTACCCGGCCATCGATCTGCTGCAGTCCGGCTCCAAGATGCTGATGCCCCACATCGCCGGGGACAGGCACTACCGCATCGCCCAGGAGATTCGCCGAACGCTCACCCTTTACGAGGAGCTCAAGGACATCATCGCCATGCTGGGGATCGCCGAGCTGTCCCGGGAGGATCAGCGCACCGTTTACCGGGCGCGCCGCCTGGAGCGGTTTATGACCCAGCCGTTTTTTGTGACCGAACAGTTCATCGGCACGGAGGGAAAGATGGTCTCGCTGGAAGACGCGCTGGAGGGATGCGAGCGGATTCTGAACGATGAATTCTCCGCTTATCCGGAAAGCAGCCTCTATATGATCGGCCCCATCGGGGAGGTGAAACATGATGAATCTTAAGATCCTCCTGCCTTCGCAGGTGCTGCTGGATGAGAACGTGGCCAAGGTGGTCGCCGAGGGGGCCGAGGGGTACTTCGGGATCCTGCCGGGCCATATTGATTTTACGACGGCCCTGGTCCCGGGGCTGCTGTTCATTTCCACGGCGAAGGGGCAGGAGGAGCTGCTGGCCATCGATCAGGGCATCCTTGTGAAACGGGGCTCCGAGGTCTGGATTTCCACCCGCAACGCCATCCGGAACGCCGACCTGGGCCAGGCGAAGACGCTGATCGAGGAGCAGTTCAAGACCCTGGACGACCGGGAGAGAATGGCCCGCTCCGCCACAGCGAAGCTGGAGGCCGATATTATCCGCCGGTTTATGGAGCTGAAACGGCATGGCTAAAACATTCCGCTCCCCAGGAGAGAGAAAAGAGCGCCTTTCCCGCGATTTCCACGGCAGGGTTGCCCGCTGCGAGGAGCGGAAGATCCAGGGAAGCGGGCAGCGCCGGGACGCCTTCTGGTTCGGACTGGGAACCTTGGGCATGGTCGGCTGGTCCGTGGTGATTCCCACCCTGATCGGCGTGGCGCTGGGATTGTGGATTGACCGCCAATGGCCCAGCCGCTTTTCCTGGACGCTGATGCTGCTTTTCGGAGGCTTGATGATCGGCTGCCTGAACGCCTGGTACTGGGTGAGGAAGATTGGCATTCGAGGCGAACAATGAGCCGCTATGGACTTTCCCTGGCGCTGGTTTTTGCCGCCGGCATGGCTTTGGGGGGTTTTTATTTCGCCGTCCTCTGGAACACGGTCCGGCGCCTTCCCGGGGCGGGCTCTCCGGCGAGACTGATGCTGGCCGGCCTGCTGGTGCGCCTGGGGATCGTGCTGCCCGCTTTTTACTTGCTCATGGCCGGACGCTGGGAACGGATGGTCGTCGCCCTGGGGGGATTCATCGTCATGCGGGAGTTTCTGACCCGCCTCTGGGGTAAGGAAAAGGCGAAAGGCCTGATGAAAGGAGCCGTACATGGACATTCTGGGCCTCAGTAAAATCAGTCCGGACCAGGTGATCCTCTGGCAGTGGCATTTCGTCGTCATCAATGCCACCCTGCTCTATACCTGGCTGGTCATGGCCCTGCTGGTGGGGTTGGCGTGGCTTGCGACCAGGAAGCTGTCCTCGGAGCTGCGGGTCTCGCGCTGGCAGAGCCTCCTGGAGGTCGTGGTCTCGGCCATGCGGACCCAGATCGCCGAAATCAGTCAGGGAGATTCCGACCGCTATCTTCCCTTCATCGGGACCCTCTTCCTCTTTATCGCCCTGTCCAACATCCTGGTCATCGTGCCGGGATACGTCGCGCCCACCGCGTCGCTGACGACCACGGCTGCCCTGGCCATCTCCGTCTTTGTCGCCGTCCCGCTGTTCGGAATTTCCCGGCAGGGTCTCGCCGATTATGTGAAGGAATACTTTCAGCCCACCTTCATCTTTTTCCCCTTCCACGTGATGGGGGAATTTTCCCGCACGCTGGCCCTGGCGGTCCGGCTCTTCGGCAACATCATGAGCGGGGACAAGGTGGTGGCCATCCTGCTGGCCGTGACCCCGCTTTTTTTCCCCGTGATCATGCATGCCCTGGGGCTGCTCATCGGGTTGGTGCAGGCTTACATCTTCTCCATCCTGGCCATGGTCTACATCGCCTCGGCCACCCAGGCGCAGAAGAAACAGGGGAAGGAAGATTTCTCGAAGCGGCAGGCCGGAGCCCAGGATTCATCGCCCTTTTCGGGGACCTGAAGCGGGAAGGGGCTGCGGCAAAATTTTTCGAAAGGAAGGGAAGGGATACTTATGGACAGTATGAGTTTGATCGCCGTGGCTTCCATTGTCACGGCGGGTTTGTGCATGGCCATCGGTTCCATCGGCCCGGCCCTGGGGGAGGGAAATTCCGTCCGGCAGGCTTTGATGGCCATTGCCCAGCAGCCCGATGAACGCAATACGATCACCCGGACGCTCTTCGTGGGGCTGGCCATGATCGAATCCATCGCCATCTACTGCTTCGTGATCTCCATGATTCTGATCTTCGCCAATCCCTTCTGGAGCCAGGCGGTGGCCAAGGCCGGGGGATAAGCCATGCATGTCGACTGGTTCGTCCTGTTCGCCCAGCTGGTGAACTTCCTGATTCTCCTTTACCTGCTCAAGCGGTTTCTCTACACCCGGATCATCGGGGCGATGAACGAGCGGGAAGCGAAAATGATCGCCCGCTTCGAGGAAGCGGAAAGGCTGAAGCGGGAAGCGGAAGAAGCAGCCAGGGCCTATGAGGAAAGAAACGCAGCCCTCCACGGTAAGGCGGAGAAGATGCTCAACGAGGCCCGGGAGGCGGCGGACCGCCGGCAGAAAGAGCTGATGGATACGGCCCGTCGGGAGGTCGATGCGATCCGGCAGCACTGGGTGGAAACGGTTTTCCAGGAAAAGGCTGCCTTTCTGGATAGTCTCCGGCAGCGCACGGGGAAAGAGGTTTATGCCACCGCCCGGCGGATTCTCACTGAACTGGCCGATGCGGGCATCGAGCAGAGGATGATCGCGGTGCTGATCGAACGGATCCGCTCCCTCGACCCGCAGGAGCAGGATAAAATCAGCCGGGCCCTGGAAGATTCCGGGGAAGGGGTGAGAGTGCAGAGTGCCTTTCCCCTGGCTCCGGAAGACCGGGAGCGACTCGCCGCCGCCATCCGCGGCCTTTCAGGAAAGCCGGAAACGACGATATCCTATGAGGAAAGCCCGGAGCTGATCGGCGGCATCGAAATCCTGGCTCCTGGACACCGGATCGCCTGGAGCGTCAGCGATTACCTGGAGCGTCTCGAGGGAAGTTTCGACCGGGCCCTCCACGAAGAAGTCCGGCTGGCTTATCCGAAGCCGTCGTAAGGCAGGGCGTTGGGGGCAGCGAGGAGTCAAAGCCATGAAAAAGGACATTTCGCCCGAAGGGGAATGGAGGTCGTTTCTGGACCAGACCTTTTCCATGCTGGAGTCCACCCTGTCGGAACAGGAAGCCCGGCTGCGGGAAAAGGAGGTCGGCACGGTCCGCTTTGTCGGCCAGGGGATCGTGACGGCCTCGGGGCTTCCCCATGTCCGGGCGGAGGAACTCGTCATCTTTCCGGGAAACCTGCTGGGGCTGGTGTTCAATGTCGACCCGGAGGAAATCGGGATTATCGCCCTGGACTCCGGGAAAGAGATTTCCGCCGGCTCCGCGGTCCGGCGGACGGGGCGGGTGCTGGATGTCCCCGTGGGAGAGGCCCTGCTGGGTCGGGTCGTGGACCCCATGGGCAGGCCCCTGGACAATCGCGGGGAGGTCCATGCCGCCCGCAGGCTGCCCCTGGAACGGGAAGCGCCGGCGGTCATGGACCGCGCCCCGGTGACGGTTCCCCTGCAGACGGGGATCAAGGTCATCGATGCCCTCATCGCCATCGGGCGGGGGCAGCGGGAGCTGATCCTGGGCGACCGCCAGACGGGAAAGACCGCCATTGCCCTGGATACGATCCTCAACCAGAAAGACAAAGGGGTCCTCTGCATTTACTGTGCGATCGGAAAGCAGAGCGCAGACACAGCCCGGATCATCGCCTCCCTGGAAGGCTTCGGGGCCATGCCCTATTGCGTGGTCGTGGTGGCCGCGGGGGAAGATCCGCCCGGGTTGCAGTACATCGCCCCCTACGCGGCGACCTCCATGGGGGAATATTTCATGGAGCGGGGCAAGGATGTCCTCATCGTCTATGACGACCTGACCCGCCATGCCCGCACTTACCGGGAATTGTCCCTGCTCCTGCGACGTCCGCCGGGACGCGAAGCCTATCCCGGAGATATCTTCTACATTCATGCCCGGATGCTGGAGCGGGCGACGCACCTGCGGGAAGAACTGGGCGGGGGGTCCCTGACGGCGATTCCCATCATCGAGACCGAGGCGCAGGACATTTCCGCCTACATCCCCACCAATCTCATCTCCATTACGGACGGTCAGATCTACCTTTCCTCCCGGCTTTTCCAGAAGGGGATGCTGCCGGCCATCGATGTGGGCAAGTCCGTTTCCCGCGTGGGAGGCAAGACGCAGCTCCCGTCCTACCGGGCGGTGGCCGGCGATCTCCGCCTTTCCTACTCGCAGTTTGAAGAGCTGGAAACCTTCGCCCGCTTCGGGACCCGGCTCGATGAAGGAACACGGCGCACCCTGGAACGGGGACGGCGCGTCCGGGAAATTCTCAAGCAGAAGCAGTACAACCCCCTGCCGGTTTCCGATCAGATTGCCGCGCTGCTCTCCGTGACGGGAGGGGTGCTGGACGGCATTCCCCTGGAGGGGATCGCCGCGGTGGAAGCATCGATCCGTCAGGCGGTGCGTGGGCAGCTCTCCGATCTGTGCGCCCGGATCGAAGGAGGCGAACCGTTATCCGTGAATGACCGCAGCGCGGTGCTGGAAGCCGCCGAGTCCGCCGTGTCGGCTTCGGCGTCGGGGAGGCAGCGGGATGCAGACGCATGAGACGCTCAAGCGGACCATTTCCACCACACAGGACCTCCAGTCCGTCGTCCGAACGATGAAGTCCCTGGCTGCGGTCAGCATCCGCCAGTATCAAAAGGCGGTGGAATCGCTCAACGCATACAGGGAAACCCTGGAAATGGGGCTGCAGATTGTTCTGCGGGAGCGGGTTCTCGCTCTTCCCTTCCGGCAGCCGAAGCCGCCGAACCGCCTCGGGGCCGTCCTCTTCGGTTCGGATCAGGGGCTGTGCGGCCCCTTGAACGCCCAGCTCGTTTCCCATGCCCTGAAAAGCATGGACGAACTGGGAGTCCCCCGGGAAAGCCGGACCGTGCTGACCATCGGGGCGCGCCTGCTGGGTCACCTGGAGGACGAGAGGCAGGAGATCTTCGAAAACCTTTCCCCCCCGAGCTCCGTGGCCGGCATTACCGCCCGGGTGCAGGAGGTGCTGCTGATTCTGGAAGAGTGGCGTTTCCAGCTGGCAATCGATACGGTCTTTCTCTATCATCATGAGTACCTGTCCGGCTCCGCCTATCGCCCGGCCACCCAGCGCCTGCTTCCGGTCGACGCCCTGTGGCTCCGGGAAATTCAGCGCCGGAAGTGGCAATCCCGCACGCTGCCTGTCTACCGGATGGACGAGGATGAGCTTTTCGCATCGCTGGTGAGGGAGTATCTCTTCGTTTCCCTTTACCGGGCTTTCGCCGAATCCTCGGCCAGTGAAAATGCCAGCCGTCTGGCCGCCATGCAGGGCGCGGAAAAAAATATCGAAGAGCGCCTGGAAGAACTGAACCGGCAGTTCCATCGGCGGCGGCAGATGTCCATTACGGAAGAAATGCTCGACATTCTGGCGGGTTTTGAAGCTCTCAAAGAGAAAAAGTCCAATGCAAGGAGGAATGGATCATGGCCGGCGAAACGAGATACTGCGCCATCTGTGCCTGGCGGGCGAACTGCCAGAAACGTTACAGCGTCCACACCGATATCACCGGAAACGTCTACTGCAATGAATACACCCGCGACCTGACCCTGAAAAACCAGGATGAAATGGAAAGGCAGAAGCGCGAGGCCGTCTCCCGAATCGACCGTTATCTGGAAAGCCGTTTGGGGCGGATTCAGGATCTCTCCGAAAGAGAGCTGCCGAAGGGCGCCTCCGGAGGTCCGGTGATCACCGTTTCCCGGGAGGCGGGCGCCTTCGGCTCTGAAATCGCCGAAGGGCTAGCCGAGGAGCTGAAGATGGATCTGATGAACGATCAGATCATCGGCCACGTGGCGGAAAGCGCCAAGATCAGCAAAAAGGTCATCGAGTCCCTCGATGAAAAAGAGGTGAGTCTCCGTGATACCTGGCTGACGTCTTTCTTTGAAAGCAGGCATCTCTGGCCCGACGAGTATCTCGATCACCTCACCCGGGTCATTGCCACCATCGGCCGTTACGGCAACACGGTGATCGTGGGGCGGGGCGCCCATTACATCCTGCCGCTGGAAACGATTTTCCGCATCCGGTTGATCGGCCCCCTGGAAGACCGGATTGCCCATGTCATGGAAACCCGGAATGCGACCCACCGGGAAGCGGAAAAATACGTGCTGAGAACGGACAATGAACGGCAGGCCTTTATCCGGAAATACTTCCACGCGGACATCACCGATCCCGCCCAGTACGATCTGGTGGTCAACATGCGGGTTAATAGCGTGGAAGGCGCCGTGGAGGCGATCAAGGCAGCCTTCCTGAAGCGCAGGATCATCGGGGCTTCCACTCCCGTGCCATAACTGATGGGGGGGGGCCGCCTGATCGCCGGCGTCTTGAAACCGAGGATTCCCAGCGCCCCTCTTAAATCCCGAAACCCCGGGAACACCGGCCCGCTCCGGGAGCGGTTCTGATTGACAAGGCCGGCCGTTTTTCATATAAACCGCGAAAACCAATCCCCATGAGGGATCATAAGGAGAATGACATGACCACAGCGATCGTCATGCTGAATTGTGAGGTGGGGCAGGTCAATGCCATAGCGGAAGCCCTGGTCAACCTGGACGGGGTGGCGGAGGTGTACTCCATCTCGGGCGATTATGATCTGCTGGCGATCATCCGGGTGAAGGAATACGACCAGCTGGCCAAGGTCGTGGCCGAAGACATCGCCCGGATCCCCGGCATTTCCCGCACCAACACGCACATGGCCTTCCGCTGTTATTCCAAGCACAATATGGAGATGATGTGGGCGGACATCCTGGGGGAATAGAGGAGCAGGCTCCCCTTTCCGCCGCCATCCGAGCGGCCCGGAGGCAAGGCATCCTTCCGCTGATCGCGGACCTCAAGCCGGTTTCTCCCCGGGACGGCGATCTCGTGGGACGGCGGGATGCCGCCGAGCTGGCGCGATCGCTGGTGGCCGCCGGGGCGTGCGCCCTTTCCGTGGTCACGGAGCCTTCGCGGTTCGGGGGGAGTCTCGAACTGCTCCAACGGGTCAGTGAGGCGGTTCCGGTGCCCGTTCTCCGCAAGGACTTCCTGAAGTCCGCTGGGCAGGTCGAGGAATCCCTGAGATGCGGGGCGGCGGCGGTGCTGCTGATCCTGGCGACCACCCCGGAGCCGCTGGCCGCGGACCTTTACCGCCATGCGCGCCACATCGGCCTGGAGGTCGTCGTGGAAATCCATAGCCGGGAGGAACTTGATCGGGCTCTGGCCCTCTCCCCCACGATTATCGGCATCAACAACCGGGACATCCTCCGCCTCGAAAAGGATTCGGGGGATGTGCGGGTCACCGAGGAGCTGGCACCCCTGGTGCCGCCGGGAATTGTCAGGATCTCCGAGAGTTCCCTGCTGACGGAAGAGGACATCCGCCGGGCCGTTGACGCGGGGGCCGAGGCGGTCCTCGTGGGGACCGCCATCCTGCAGGCGGAAGATCCAGCCGCTCTGGTCGCCCGCTGGATCGGGAGGATCTCCCGATGACCCGGGTGAAGATCTGTGGCCTGATGAGTGAGGCGGACGTAGAGATGGCCGCTTCGGCCGGGGCGGATTCGCTGGGCCTGGTGACGGAGTACCCCGTTGCGGTCCCCTGGAATCTTCCCCGCAGCCGCGCCGCCGAACTGGCGGCTAAGGCGCCTCCCTTTGTCACGACCACGGCGGTCGTGGGCGGCCCCGTGGACCGGATGGTGGCCATCGCCCGGACGGTCCGCCCGCACTTTCTCCAGCTCCACGGCGATGAGACCCTGGAGGAGATCGAGGCGGTCTGCCAGTCCCTGGCAGATACGGGAATCAAGGTGCTCAAGGCCCTGAGAATCAACGTGGACACCGGGGAGGCCCTCTTCACGGTGAAAGATCCCGTCGAGGCCTGCACCCAGTTGGCGAAGACCGGCATCGCCGGCATCGTCGTCGATTCCAAGACGTCGTCCCGACCGGCGGGAACGGGGGTGACCCTGGACTGGGGATCCCTCCGCGGGATAACGGACCGCGTTTCCCTGCCGCTGATCCTGGCTGGAGGGCTGAACGCCCGGAACGTCTGCGGGGCCATCGAACTGCTGCGACCTTACGCTGTCGACGTGATCAGCGGTGTCGAACGGGCCACCGGCGTGAAGGATGCCGGGCTGATCCGGGAATTCGTGAAGGCCGTCAAAGCAGGGGCGGAAAGGAATGAATAGAAACGCTATGGAAAACCCCGAAAGACCTTCCCCGAAGCGGCCCTGGGCCTTCATGCTCGTGGCGGTCAGCCTGGACGGCAAGATTTCCCCCCGCCGTCAGCCCGGCCAGCCCAATCCCGTCGGCCCTTCCCTTATTGATCCGGAAATCATGACGCTGCACAACCGCCGGCGCGGCGAGGTCGACGCCATCATGGTGGGGCGCAACTGCATCCAGCTGGACGATTCCTCCCTCACCCTGCGGGAGGGGGCGGGCAGGCAGCCGGTGCGGATCGTCCTGGACGGTTTGGCGGAAATCCCGCCGACGGCCAGGGTGCTCCAGGGAGAGGCGCCGACCATCATCGCGGTGACGCCCGATGCCGACATCCGCCGGGTGGAGGCCCTGATGGCGCGGGGGGCGCGGATCGTTACGGCGGGCCGGGGTCAGTTCGTCGATCTTCCTCGGCTGATGACCATCCTTTATGAAGACTACGGAATCCGGCGGCTGCTCGTGGAAGGCGGCGGCACGGTCCATCGTTCGATGATCGCCGCCGGGCTCTATGACGAACTGCACCTCATCCTCTGCCCCTTCGTCATCGGTGGGGCCTCGTCCATCACCCCGGTCCAGCGGGGCGCTTTCTGGCCGCGGGGGGAGGTTCCCCGGTACCGGCTGGAGCGTGCTGATCGCCACGGCGATTACCTTTATATCGTTTACCGGTCGGCGGACAGCCTGGGATAAGTCCTTGACACCTGCCTCCGGGTGCAAAAGCCGCCGCAGGCGTTGAATCAATCGAGAAGGAGAGGACCATGGAAACCAAAGAAGAAAAATGGAGAAACTTCGGCGCCATCGTCGTGCGTCTGACCCGCGGCGAAAACATCAGCCGGGAAGAGGCCCGGGAGTGCTGGCGGCAGATCTGCGAGGAGGAGCAGAGCGATCTCCAGCAGGGCGCCTTCATCGCGGCCCTTAAAGCCAAGGGGGAAACGGCGGCGGAGGTGGCGGGGACCTTCGAGGCCCTCTACGAATACGATACCCTGAAGGTTTCGGTAAAAACGCCGGAGCCCCTGATCGACAACGCCGGAACGGGTGCGGATACCCTGAAGACCCTGAACATCAGCACCGGGGCGGCCATTGTCGGGGCCTCCCTGGGGCTTTATGTCGTCCGGCACTGCTCCCGGGCGATCTCTTCCAATTGCGGAGCCATCGATGTCATCGAAGCCCTGGGGATCAATGTTTCCTCCGTCCCCGCCGTTCCCTGCCAGAGCATCGAAAAGGCGGGCATCGGCGCGTGGAATGCCTTCCAGCCGAAGGTCCACCCCAAAACCCTGGCCCGGGTCATGTCCCAGATCCGCTTCGGTTCAACGATCAACATCGTGGGGCCGCTGCTGAATCCCACCCCGCCGGCCTACAAGGTCATGGGCGTACCCAGCCGGGCCATGATCGACATCGAGGTGGAGACGCTCAAAGCCCTGGGCTTCCGGAGGGCCTTCGTGATGCACGGAATGGATGACGAATCGGGCAAGGGAATGGACGAGATTTCCACCCTGGGGCCCACCTACGCCAAGGAGCTCTGTGAAGACGGTTCGATCAGAGAGCACACGTTGACCCCTGAAATGTTCGGAATCCGGAAGGCCCGGTTCGAGGATCTGGCCTCGAGCCGCAACGTGCAACAGGACGCCCTGGATCTGCTGCGGGTCCTGGCGGGAAAGGATCCCGGACCCCGGTGCGACATCATCTGCCTCAATGCCGCACCGCTCCTGTACATCGGCGGGAAGGCCGGCACCCTGGAGGAGGGGCTGGCGATGGCCCGGGAATCGGTGGCGAACGGCAAGACCCTGGCCAAGCTCCGCGACTGGGTCACCTGGCAGAACGAAAAGCCGGAAGACGGCCTTCCCATTCTGGAGGCCATGCTTGGACGGATCTGACGTGGAAATCAAGTATTCGAACTGCTACTTCTGCACCAGCCGCGGCTGCGCCATGAAGGTGTACGTCCAGGGAGACCGGGTGCAGCGGGTGCGCATCGACCGGAGCGCCCCGGTGAATCCCGGGGGATACTGCGTCCGCCCCTCCCTGGCAAAGGAATATCAGGAGCATCCCTTCCGGCTGAGCTATCCCCTGAAGCGGGTCGGGCAGCGCGGCGAGGATTCGTGGCAGCAGATTTCCTGGGACCAGGCCCTGGACGAAATCGCCGAAAAGCTGGAAGCGCTCCGCCGGCGGTACGGGGCGGAGACCCTGGCCACCAGTTCCGGAACGGGCCGGGGGGCCTGGGATTTTGCCAAGGGCCGCTTCATGAATCTCTTCGGCAGCCCCAACCGGTTCGGCGCCGTCACTGTCTGCTTCGGCCCGCGGAGCATGGTTTCCTTCTCGATGTACGGCGGTTCGCTGGTTCCGGACCGCCGGCCGGACAAGACGCGCCTGACCGTTCTCTGGGGGCGGGAGCCCCATGAAGGGGGCGCCCATACCTGGCACGGCTTTGAGCAGGCCATCCGGGACGGCATCCGGACGATGGTGGTGGATCCCCGGCTGACCGAGCCGGCCCGTCGGGCGGACCTCTGGGTGCAGCTCCGGCCGGGGACGGGAACGCCCCTGGCTTTGGGGATGATGCACCTCATGATTGCCGAGGGCTGGTATGACAAGGCCTTTGTGGAGGCCCACACCTCGGGATTCGATCAGCTGGTCGAACGGGTCAAGGCCTGGCCTCCGGAGAGGACGGCGGCGCTCACCGGCATTTCCGCCTCCCGGCTCGGGGAGATCACCCGGTTCTTCGCGGAAAACCAGCCGTCGACGTTCACCATCGGCTGCGCCCCCGAGCACTCCGCGCCCAACAGTATCCAGGATATCCGGGCCATCAACATCCTGTTCACCATCGCCGGCAGCATTGATGTGGCCGGAGGGTCCCTGATCGGCGGACCCTACGAGGATTTCATCCCCGACGCGGCGCTCGAGGCCAACGAAGCCCTCTCCGCGGAACAGCGCCGCAAGCAGCTCGGCAGCGACCGGTTCCGCTTTCTGAGCTACCCGGGATGGGAGCTGGTGGTGGAGCAGCTCCGGAAGAAATGGGGCGACAACCATCCGGCGGCGGTCTATCTGAACTGCATGGCCCACGCACCCACGGCCTTCCGCGCCATGCTCACCGGGGAGCCCTACCCGGTGAAGGCCCTGATCGTATCTGCCAGCAACCCGCTGCTCTCCTTTGCCAACAGCAGGCTCGTTTACAAGGCCCTGAAGGCCCTGGATCTGCTCGTGACCCTGGACATCACCTGGACGCCCACGGCGCAGCTGTCCGATTATGTCCTCCCCGCCGCCTGCTGGCTGGAGCGGCCGGACATGGGCAATTTCGCGTCCATCGGCTCCTATCCCCTCGTGCAGATCGGCGAGGCGGCCATCCCGGCAAGCGTTCCCGGCCAATATGATCGGCGCAACGATTATGAGTTCTGGCGCGGGCTGGGCATGCGGCTGGGGCAGGAGAAGGAATGGCCCTGGGAGACCTTCGAGGCGGTCTGGGAATACCGGCTGCAGAGCCTGATGCGGCGGCATTCGGTGAAAACCCTGTCCGAACTGGTCCACAAAAAGCGCTGGGAAGTTTCCCCCCCGCAGCCCGGCCTCTGCGCTTCGGGGCCGCTGGCCACGCCGACCGGAAAGGTGGAGATCGCATCGACGATTCTGGAGAAGCTCGGCTACGACCCGCTGCCCGACTATGTGGAACCGCTCCCGCCCGATGCCGATGGGGGCCGCTATCCCCTCCTCAACATCAGCGGCACCCGGGTCCTTCCCTATCACCACACGGAATTTCGCCATGTGGAGGGATTCCGCAAGCGGCAGCCGTTCCCCATCGTGGAGATCCACGTGGATACGGCGCGCCGGCATGGCATCGTCGACGGCGACTGGGTCTGGATCGAGTCCCCCCTGGGGCGGGTGAAGCAGCGGGCCCGGCTGGTGAACACCTTCGCCCCGAACTGCATCGCCGCGGCCCATGGGTGGTGGTACCCGGAGAAGCCGGCTGCAGAGCCCTTCCTTTACGGGCTCTGGGAGTCGAACATCAATGTCACGACGGATGATGATCCCGACAAGTGCGATCCCCTGTCAGGGGGATGGCCCCTGAAAGGGGAGTATGTGCGGTGCCGCATCGCGAAGGCCGCTGCCGACGAGGAGCTCTGCTGAAAAAACCGGAGGATACTTTTCCCGCCGCTCCTGGAGAGAGTATCGGAGAATGGGCTCGCAAGAGTGAAAAGTGGTGAACTCCCTTGAGAAGGGTGAAGGAAATTTAAATGGTCACCGTCCCAGGGGGTTTCTTTGCAAAAATGATCAGTTTTATGATTACGGGGTGCTCATGAAAGATAAATTTTTGAAGGTTTCGCTGTTGGTTTTGGGGTTGTTTTTCCTTTTTTCACTTCCCGGGGCCACAGCCGCCGAAAAAATCGGGTTCGTGGACGTTCAGGAAATCCTGCTTAAATCCGATGCGGGGGAAAAAGCTTCGGAAGAATTCAAGCAAGTTTTGGCAAAACACAAAAGCCAGCTCCAGGCAAAAGAAATAGAGCTTAAAAAACTCAAGGAAGAATTGGAGCGAAAACGTTCCGTTCTCAAGAAGGCAGCGCTGAAAAACAAGGAAAACGCTTATCAGAACAAAATCAAAAGCTACCAGCTTGCGGTCAAGACGGCCAATGAAGAGTTGAAAGCCCGGGACGAAAAACTTTCCAAGGCCTTGGTGCCGGAAATTATGAAAATTGCCGGCATGATCGGAGAAAAGGAGAGCTATTCGGTTATCTTTGATGTCGGAACGATGCCCGTCCCCTATTTTACCAGGGAAAATGACCTGACAAAGCGCATCATCGACGAATTAAACCGGACTTATAAACCAGAAAAGTGAGGACCGCCGATTGAACAGAATGGAACAGAAATTAATCGGGTCATGCAGAAAATTTCCTCTTCCATCTACTAACAAATAAGCATGGTGGACAATTATTTTAATGATTTGCGTTTGAAATCTTGGATCAAGGCTTTGACTAAGCTGTTGAAATTGAGCATAGCAGAATTGCAATCCTACTTGACCATTATGGCCTTTTTTATCCTGTTAGAATATTAGCGCTCTTGTACAAATTATCAAAAAGTTTTGTTATCCATCCAGATGACCCAATCATGCTGCCAAGTTTTAGTGGTGGTCCCAATTGAGGATGCTTATAAGATATGACATCCATTAAAAAACTTCCTAAAGTAAAAAAAGCTATTTTATGAAGTGGTTCAGGTATATTTTTCCCGGACATCACAAGTTCAATGTAGTAAGCAGAACTCCCAACGACCAAATCAGCAGCCCTTATTAATGGACTTTCTTTCGAATTTTCAAACACAATACGGTCTATATTCTTAAGGGGGTAGACCCACGTTCTATCTTCATCAAACTGTATAATACATTCTGACGCGTTTTTCAGTATTTTAAAGGATTCTAAATATGCAGATTCAAAAGTATCAATCTTGTCATGGATGATTGAACAAGATACTGGACTGTTTTGTTCTACATGCTGAAAAATGTTAAACCAGACCGGGATGTTTAAGCTGTCTATGCCTTCAAAAGCAGGTCCTTCACCAATATAAAATTCACTGGATAAACTGCTGATAATATCTGGGATAACAGGAGCTATTAAACCCGACCATTCTTTATGATTATTTTCATCAAAATATTGGACCCATTTTTCTGCGTTATTTTTTATTCCTTCAGGGTTTTTTTGTCTATAAGCATTGGCGAATTCATCAATTAATGGCAGATTAGTTTCATAAAAAAATTGGGCCATTTCTTGCCGTTTATCAAGATTCCATTGGTCTGCAAAAGAAACTTTTGAATTATAAAGAGGGTCAAAGAAAGTCTCAACTATTTTGCCGCAAACCATGTATTTCTTTTCACAAATATGAAGTATGGGAATACCACCATTTTGACCTATTTTACGGATCATTTTTAAAATTAACTCTTGACCCCGTCTATGCTTAACGAGCTTTTTCCCTTTCAACTCATTAGTTTTAACCGGATAGAGAATTCTCTATTTCTGTAATCATATTGGAAATTATTGGAATTTTACTTTTTTCAACTGCCCACCCACCTTCAAGATATGTTGGTTGCTGGTAGTCTAAAAACCTACTTCCACTGTTTCCGGACTCATCAAAATAGTAATATAAGTAATCCATGATTTAGGTATAAAATTGGTGCGGTATGTTGTGTCCGCATATTTTTTTGTTCTGGACAATTACGGGGATATTATATTTATTTCTCTTGAATTACATAAACTATCCCCTGAATTGTCGTTAGCTAGGTCGGGGCAGAAACTTGCGGCTATCCGGTTAAGCCTCAAGTTCTTCTTCTTCTCTATCATTTAAATTAACATCCTGTCTTAATTTATCAACATCTTGTTCAATAATCCTTTTCTTAAACTGCTTAGAAATAGCCTTACATCGTTTATCGAAGAATTTATCGTAATCATTTTCCCATACTCCAAATTTTTCTAGATCTATTAAATGAGTTTTCATTGTTCTCTCTATATCAGGATTCTTCTTTGAAAATGTTGCCATATATGTTGATGGGGCTTTCTGTCCTATCTGACGTTTATTTAAATAGTCATCCACGATAGTAATATTGGCAATATGATTGATATAAGACTCACTTTGATCTTGCTTTCTCAAATATTCTTTTGGAAAAAAATGATGATAATTCTTACTATTTGCCTGCTTCAGCCAATCGTTACTGATTCGAACAATGGAATCATCAATAAATGATTTGGGTTGCTGGTGTGCAAAAATACAGAGTATTGCTTTGATATAACTTCTACCTGCACTAAACCATCCATTTTCATTTATAAATTCAGGAGAAATATCAATAGGGTAATCATATTTTGGAAGATTTCCTTCAAGAATTGAGTCAATTTTTTTTATATCCTGGGCAAGTTTACTCTCAAGAGAGTGTGAATATCTTCCTCCAAGTGACGTTCTCCAAAAAAAGTCCTGCAGATATCTTTTTTTTTCGCCTGTTGGTCTGTCGGGGTGATAAAAGAAGAAATATGTAAATGGGATGAGAAGAGCATTATAAGGTAATAACTTGGAAACGGGTATTCGATAAAAATTTCTGAAATATTCAATTGCTTTTTCAAGCGAGTCCACAACGTTAGGCCATATATCGATAAATTGATGTTTATCCAATTTTAGTATTACTTGTTTTGAGCATTCCTTTTTTAGCAATACAGACACTGCTTGTAATACGGTGGCATCTGAAATAGTTTCATAGTCAACTGCTTTTAGGTTTTCAATCAGTTCATTAAATCTTTCGGCTAAATCGAATTTTTTCGTATCATCAAATGTTTTCGCCACCATTATCTCAAAAACCGATAAAGGTTTGCCAGTCACATTGATTCTAGTGAAAATATCAGTAGCAACGTCAATAGAAGCTTCTTTAATTAAAATCATAGAGAATGAATAGCTTTCAATCCTTTTTTTGTATTCCGCAAGCTTTGTATGATACTCTTTTGGGAATCCTACTAAGTAGGTGAGATCTCCACTAATCAAATCTACAATTTTTACGATTTCTTTTTCGTTTTTTTCGGATATATTTGTAATTACAACCTCCTGATGTTCAGAAGCTGTTAAATCTATATAAATTTCAGCAAAGTCATCAGTTCTATTTTCTCTCTCTAATTTTAGTCCTTTGATGCTTGCGAATAAACTCGTTAAACGCTGTTGGCCATCTAAAACGTACTGAATATAATCTCCTTCCGGGGTTTCAGGAAGTTTTGCATTACCCAGGTTTCTTATTGAGCGGAGTGATTCCTTTGTTTTCCAAAGAATGAAAGTCCCTATTGGATATCCCTTAAAAATACTATCAAGGAGCTTCGCGGACTTTTCCTTCGTCCATACAAAATCTCTTTGAAATTGTGGAATTTTTAAAATTCCTTTTTCGATATCATTAATGAGTGAAGGATATGTTGTGCTTTGAGGTTCTGGTAGGTTCATGCTCCGCTCTCCATATTCTGGTGTATTTGTGAGTCTTAACGCCCCGATCTTGTTTAAATTAAAAAATACGGTGGGGATTTGTTGATCTATGCTTAATTCACTAATGATTAAAAGGAATGGAACGTCTTTAAATTGTTTTTTTGCAGCTACATTATCACGAGTTACATTTGCAATCTACTACGACAATGAAATTAGAACTATCTCGGTAGGAGGAAGAAATAGCTCATGCCGGTCGCGAGATTTTTCTCAACCGGGCAGAGATGTCCCACTGTTTCATGAGGCGGGCTACCGCGGGGGGCACCAGTTCCTCCCAGGGTTCGCTTTGCGCCATCCGTCGGCGGACGTCGGTGGCGCTGAGCCCCTTCTGATCCTGGCGGACATTCCGAAGCACGTGCGTCTTCAGTCCGAGGGATTGGAAGTACTCCCGCTTCCGTTTTCCCCACTCGTCGTAGATGGTCAGGAAGAACAGGGCCTCGAGGGGAACGTAGTAGCGGTAGAGTTCCGGGATGTTGACGGGAAAGGGAACGACGGAGAAGCGGGAGGATTCGATGCCCGCCTCCTCGATGGCGGCACGGACCATGAGATACCGTTCGAAGTAGGTCAGCGGGTTGGCTGCGGGGTCGCTCCGCTTCGGGTCCGCCTTTTCATCCCGAGTCAGGAACGGATCCGGGTTGGTGATCCCCACGACCAGGTGCCGGCAGAGCGCCATCCCCGAACGAACATAGACGAGGTGATCGTTGTGGAAGACCTGGAAGCGGCCGTGAATGACCCCCATTTCCGCTGCGGGGATTTGTCTTTCGGTCATCTATTCAAACTCCTTAGCTGCTTCGCGGCATTCCTCGGCCAACAAAGCTGTTTCCCTCGACGGTTCTCAAGGGGGATGATTGTCCCTACGACTTGTCCGGACATCATGATTTTTTTATCCGCATTGTCGATCCCCGGAGAGCAATCGGTATCTGTTGACCTGTTCACGTCCCTGTTTTTCCGGAAGAAGGAAGGCTTGCGATCAGCTTCAGGAATTCAAGAACCTCTCCCTGGTTTCTCAGGTAATAATCCGCCTCCAGGCTCCCGCCGACGGAAACCGATAGGCCCGTTCCCCGGAGGGCGCGGAAGGCGCTTTCATCGGACGTGTCGTCTCCCAGGCAGATCGGGAACATCCCTTTTCCCCTTTCCTCGAGGAGCTGCCTGACGGATTCCCCCTTGTCCATGGCTCCCTGCGGCCTGACATCGAAGACTTTTCTCCCGGCGCTGAGTTGAACCTTATCCCCCTGGGTGCGGGCGAGCGTCTCGAACAGAGAAAGAAATTTTCCCTGCAGCACCGGCTCTACCTGCCGGAAATGAACACTGGCGGTCAGCCCTTTATCCTCGATCCGGACGCCGGGCAGAGCGGCAAAGGTTCGGCGGGCCTCGCAGAGAAATGCTTCCAGCGAAGTGCGGTTTCCGCTGCGCCCTTCGCCGCCATCCCGCTCCGCCCCATGATTTCCCGCACAGAGGATTCCCGGCAATCCGACCCGCTTCCGGAGGTCCTCAAGGCTTCTGCCGCTGAGAACGGCAACGGGACAACGCTCCTTCAGGATTGCCAGGACAGATCGGACGCCGGCCGACATCTCGGCAAGCTCAGGCTCATCCACAATGGGGGCAAGGGTGCCGTCGAAATCGAGGAGGAGGAAAAGGTTTCGCCCTTCAAGGCGGGCGGCGATCTCCTCGCCATGACGGAGGGCGTGCCGCTGTCCTTTCTTGATCACCGGGAGCAGGGCAAGTTCGTCCAGGATGTCTCCGATCCAGGAGTAGATCGTATGCCTCTGCACCTGGTGGCGCAACCGGGCCATCCGCTCTCTTCTTTCCCGGGGCGGCAGGGTCAGCGCGTGGTGGAGGGCGGCGGCAAAGGACTCGGAGTCGCCGGGATCGACCAGCAGCGCGTCGGTCAGTTCCGTTGCCGCCCCCGCCCCTTGACCCAGGATCAGCACCCCGTCCCCGTCGCATCGGGCGGCCACATACTCTTTGGCCACCAGGTTCATCCCGTCCCTCAGGGGCGTGATGACGGCCACGTCCGCCAGCCGGTAAAAGGCGGCCAGGTCCTCACCGTCGAGTTTCCGCCGGCGGTAGAGAATCGGCTGCCAGTCGGCCGTGCCGAAGGTTGCATTGATCTCGGCGATTTTCTTCTCAATCTCCTGCCGGTACCGGAGGTACGGCTTTCCTTTCCGGGTGGCGACGGCGATCTGGATGAAGGTGAAGATCCCCCGGAAGTCCCGATACTGCCGGAAAAAAAGGTCCAGCGCCTCGAGACGCTGGGAAATTCCTTTGGTGTAGTCGAGACGGTCGACGGCGAGACCGACCTGTCGGGGGAGAGCATATCGCTTCCGAATCCGCTCGGCCTGAGTTGCTGCCGCGGTGGAGGCGGCCAGCAGATCGAACCTTTGGAAGTCGGTACTGATCGGAAAGGAACGGACCTGCGTGACGCCGCCCCGCCAGGTGACGGTCATTGCCTTCGCATCGACGGCGGCGCCGAGACAGGCTGCGGCACATTCCAGGAAATTTTCGGCGTAAGAGGGGATCTGAAAGCCGATGAGATCGTTGCCAAGCAGCCCGGCAATGAGCTCGGGGCCATGGGGCGCACAGGCGAACGTCTCCCAGCCCGGCCAGGGAACATGCCAGAAATGGGCGATGATCCGTTCCGGAGCCGCCTTGCGGAGCAGGCGCGGGACCAGGCAGAGGTGATAATCCTGGATCCAGATCGGGGAATCCCTGTCCGCTTCTTCGAGAACCGCTGCGGCGAAGACCCCGTTGGCACTTACATAGTCGTTCCAAAAAGGGGCCTTGCAGACGACGCGGTCCCTTTCCTCGTGCAAAAGCGGCCAGAGGACCTGATTGCAGAACCCGGAGTAATAGTTTTTTACGGTCTGCGGGGAAAGATGAACCCGCCTCAGAGTATAGGCGGGGTTTTCCGGCGGTACCCAGAGCCGTTCCCGGTCATCCGTTCCTGCCTGGTTACCGCTGCCGCTTCCCCAGGCCACCCAGGTTCCGCCGGTAACCCGCAGGACGGTGTCGAGGGCGGAGACCAGGCCGCCCGCCGGGACCTCCAGCTTCCAGCCCCGGCCTGTTTCCCGTGAAACATAGGGCTCCCGGTTGGACACCACGACCAGCTTGCCCCTGAATTTGTCTCCCCTCCCGGAGAGTCGTGCGTCGGAAACAAAAGGCCATCCCATGGGATCAGTCCACCCGCAGGGGGGAATAGCGCCCGGGCGTAAAGGGCTGATCGTCGGGCGAATCCATGAGCCCCCAGAGCTTTCCCCGATCGAGGAAATTCAGGACCAGGTGCATGAGCTCCCGCCCCCGGACGAGGCTCAGCCCGCCGGCGGCGCAGCTCACCTCGTCGAATTGCCGAACTTCGTCCCGCCGGATGTACTTCCCGGTCATGACCAGCGGCACATTCTCGCCCGTATGGATCATCGTTCCCGAGGACGCGGTGGAGTGATCGGCGGTGACGATGAAGAGGATATCGTCATCGGGAAGGATCTCTTCGACGGCGTAGTCAAGGGCCGTGTCCAGAGTTTCGAGGACCCGCTTCTTGGCGAAGGGGTTCTTGGTGTGCCCCGCCTCGTCGGTCACCTTGGTGTGGACGTGAATGAAATCGAACTCCCGCGCCTGGTGGGCCATCTCCAGCCTCTGCCGGAGGTCCCGGCCGGGATCGTCCGAGTCCGCGACCTTGCGGGTGGCCATGCCGATGACCCGTCCCAGCCCCCGGTAAACAGCGCCGGAAGCGATCATCAACCCCTTGAGCCCCCACTTGTCCGTAAAGGACGGCAGCCTGGCCATCATCCCGGCCCGCTGGGTTCCCACGGCGTTGATGGGGAAAAGGCCCTTGCTCTCCCGCTTCCGGTTGAGGGGATGTTCCGCCAGGGTCCGATAGCTCCAGCGCAGATAGGCATTGAGAAATTCCGCCGTTTTACGGGCCCGGGGATTATCGGCCATGGGGCGCAGGGGAAGAACCTCCATGAGCGGACGCCCTTCGGTGATCGGATTGGAATCGGTGACGGCGCTCGATAACTCTTTCCCGCGGAGAAGAAGAATCCCCCCGATTCCCTTCGTGGGCAGAAACCGAGCCTCGATGCCGTTCCAATGGAAGTGTCCGACCGCCTCCTGGAGAGTCCGGCAGCTTTCCCGGTCCAAGGCGGGATTTTCATGGCGGAGAACGAGGGTGTCGCGTTCTTCGGAGACGGAGAAAATGCGGGTCAGGAGGGCCACATCGCCTTCCCGGATGTCGATCCCTTCTCCGAGCGCCTCCACGGCGCCCCGCCCGGGGAAATCCTCCATGGGGTAGCCGAACATGAGGAAGTGGGCCAGTTCGCTCGGCAGAGCCGTTCCCTGGAGGTGGGCATGGAAAAGGCCGTTCATGCCTCTTTCGGCGATTTTGTCCAGATTGGGGGTGTGGGCCGCCTGGAGGGGGGTCCGGTGTTGGAGAACCGGGTGACTCCGGTCACCGAGGCCGTCGAGGAGAAGAAGGATGCAGCGCATGTGGGATCCCCCGGGAGAGAAATATGGATAAAGGAGAAGTAGCCCATGGGGGACCTTTGCGCAACTGCTATTTTTTCCCAATGGCCATGCAAGGATGCAACGTCCTCCTGTTTCAGAACGGGGAACGGTTTTGTATGCCTCGCAGGATCCCGTCGAAGCCTGCGAGATAAGTATAAATATCAATTGCTTACAGCTTAAAGGGCAATGAATGTTTTCATGCTGTTCATTCAGGCGTTATGGTCGTGAATCAATTGATCCTGGTATGTCTCGGTCGCTTCCCTTTTCAAAAACGGCCGAGGCCGGATCGCAGAGAGTCTTTAAGCGGCAGCCAGGGGGAGGGGCTGACGGTGCAGCGGTGCCTCGGGCAGCAGGGGGACGTTGGCCAGGTAGTTGTGGAGAAAATCGCGGGTGTGGAGAACCTCCGCCGGCTTCATGAGTTCAATCACCCACCAGTCGCAGAAGGGCGCGGTTCCCAGAAGATCCAGCCGGGAATCGATATCCGAGAGGCTTGCGGGCGCGACATGGCCGTAGCCCTCAAGCTCCGTGTGGTAGACGTGGGCATTGAGGATTCTGTCTCCATGGGGGAGAACGTAATCGCCGAACAGATCCTCCCGGAAGGAGGCACAACCGACCGCATGGACGTGGCCGATATCGATGGTGGCGTAAGCGCCGCTCTCCCTGATGATGCGCCAGAAGGAGCGGGGATCGTTGGTGAGCGGGGTCGTCAGATTTTCCAGGGCCACGGCGACGCCGCTCCGGATGCCGTGGTCCACGAGAACCGACAGATTGTCGATCGCGCGGGACGGATCGATTCCTTCACCGGTCGGATTGCCGAGGCCGGAATGGATCGTCATGTGCCTTCCCCCGGCATATGCCACCTGATCCACGGTCCGCATCAGGAGCGCCAGGGACTCATCGCCCCTCCGGTCGGCATAGGCCACATCCACGCCGTGGAAGCGGCAATGGTACCGCAGCTGAAAATGATCCAGGCGCTTCATGCGGGTGTAAAACTCTCTCTCCGGCAGTTGGGGGTCAATGGACCAGTCAATGGCGGTAAATCCGGTTCGGAAGGCGAAATCAGCCAGCCGTTCGACATCCTGGTCGTAGATGTTGCACAGGGCAATCTGAGGGTGCATGCTGTTAAAACTCTTTCCTTTCCTGCTCCGGTTTCCCCTTTGTCCTTCCCCGCGGTTGCCTGCCCCGGAGCCCATGCTCTTGTCAGCGATCGACACCATCCCGGTGGCGCTTTGCAGGAGACAGGATGAACCTTCCCATCGCAGAATTAATTTTCGGAGTAAATTAAAGGGTCTGGAGGGATAAGTCAAATTGATAAAATGAATGAAGAAAGGGGGATTATTCAGTGCATTCATAGGTGGGGCCTTTTGGCCTGAGCCTTCTCTGGAAAGAAAAGCCGACCTTGTCGTTTGATCCCGGCGGAAGAGATCGGTTATCCGATGGTTCTGTGAGCATGGTGGATCTATGCCACGCTTGGCCCGTAAGCACGGCATTTGTATCTAATTTTTCTATTGTTGACGAAAAACAAACATGATATCTTCCCTTCCACATCACAAGGGGAAAGGCGTCGTTTTCCCCGAAACGCTCCGGGCAGCACAGTGTTCCCTTTCCTGCCTGCCTGGGGTTGAGCTGAAGGGATCCTATGGAAAATTTAAAATTGGTGGATGGAACCGGAAAAGAACGATCCAAAATCCGGGTGGGGAACGCCGTTTTCGGCGAAGGTCTGGTGATCATCGCCGGTCCGTGCAGCGTGGAAAGTGAAGATCAGATCCTCGATACCGCGTGGGCGGTCAAGGAGTCCGGCGCCGATATCCTCCGCGGCGGCGCTTTCAAACCCCGGACCTCCCCCTATGCCTTTCAGGGGCTGGGGTTGCAGGGGCTGAAGTATCTCACCAGGGCGGGGGAAGCCGTCGGCCTCCCCGTCATCACGGAAGTGCTCGATACTCGGGATGTTTCCTGGATCGCCGAGTTTGCCCACATGCTGCAGATCGGCACCCGGAACATGCAGAATTTTTCCCTGCTGAAGGAAGTGGGGAGATGCCAGCGGCCGGTGCTGTTGAAGCGCGGCATGTACTCCACCCTGGAGGAGTGGCTCAACTGCGCCGAATACATCATGAACGAGGGAAATCCCGATGTGGTCCTCTGTGAGCGGGGAATCCGCTCTTTTGAAACCTATACGAGAAACACCCTGGATTTGAGCATCGTCCCCGCCGTCAAGGAGGTCAGTCACCTGCCGGTGATCACCGATCCGACTCACGGCACGGGGAAGGTCAGCTTGATCAAGCCCATGAGTCTCGCTTCGGTCGCGGCCGGAGCCGACGGCATCACCCTGGAGGTCCACCGGAATCCCGCCGAAGCCCTCAGCGACAAGGACCAGGCCCTGACCCACGGCCAGTTTGACGAAATCGCAAAGGAAGTCAGGCTTCTGGAACGCTATATGTATGAAGGAGACGAAAGATGAACTTAACTGAAATTCGGGCCGAAATCGATCGAACGGATATGCAGCTGGTCAAGCTCATCAATCAGCGCATGGAATACGTGCTGCGAGCGGGCAAACTGAAGGAGGTCGTTCTGGACTCGGCCCGGGAAGAGCAGATTTTGAGGCAGCTGCTGGCCCAGGCCCGGGGGTTGATCCGTCCGGATTTCATCCAGACGCTGTACCAGTCGATTCTGACCGAAAGCAAGGAGCTGCAGAAAAGGAACCTGAAGCTGGTCGGGTTTCAGGGGGAGCATGGAGCCTGGGGCGAACTGGCCGTCCGCCGCTACGCCGAGGATATGATCCCGATTCCCTGCCTGGAGTTTGCCAATGTCTTTGAAGGGGTGAGGGATCGGGAACTGGATCTGGGGATGGTGCCTGTGGAGAATTCCCTGGAAGGCGCCGTGACGGAAGTCAACGACATCCTGGTGGACACGGACCTGAAAATCATCGGGGAGATCGTGATCCCCGTTCGCCAATGTCTCCTTGCGCTGCCCGGGGCGGATTACCGGGAACTCAAGGTGGTTTATTCCCATCCCCAGGCCCTGGCGCAGTGCCGCAGTTTCCTTTCCCGGAACAAGCTGGAGCCGCGCCCCTTCTATGACACGGCCGGGGCGGCCCGCTGGCTGGCCCAGGAACGCCCCAGTTCCACCGCGGTCATTGCCAGCCCGATCGCCGCGGAGCTTTACGGTCTTGACATCATCAAGGAAGACATCGGGGACAATACGGACAATTTTACCCGGTTTCTTCTCATTTCCCGGGAAGCCGGCTCCGAAAGTGGGAACAAGTGCTCCCTCGTCTTTTCCACCCTGCATCGGGCCGGCGCCCTCTTTGAAGTCCTGCAGGTGTTTGCCGAAGAGCAGATCAATCTCACGCGGATCGAATCCCGGCCGGTGCGCCGGAACCCCGGCGCCTACGCCTTTCTCCTGGATTTTCTGGGGAAGGAGGACGATCCCGCCGTCCAGCGGGCCCTCACGAAGATGCGGGAAAACACGCCCATGTTCCGGATTCTCGGGTTTTACCCGGAGGCGCCGCAGCCCCGTTAGAGCGGCCTGCTCGAACCTCTTCTTTTCGGTCTTGCCATGGCCTGGGCGGTACGCCGGTGGGGGGGGCGGTTCCGGGAATCGTCTTTCCCGTCGACCTCCACGGCAACGGTCCGGCCGTTGATCGTCAGGGACTGCAGGGCTTTCATCACCTTCGGCGCAAAACGGCTGTCCGCTTCCAGCAGCGATGTGCTGTTCAAAACTTCGATCCGGCCGATCCGGAGGTCGGGCAGACCCGCCGACTCATGAAGATCGCGCATCAGGCGTTTCGGATTGAGGCCGTCTTTTTTTCCGGCTTTGAGGAGAAAATGGGTCAGCTTCTTTCGGCGGGCCTGGGAGTAGGGCGTTTCGGCCCTCTCGGGCAGCCGCTTTTTCTCCGGCTTCTGGTCCGGTACGTTCAGGTCGGGGGCATTCCGGTAAGATTCGAGGAGGCGATTGAACTCCAGCGAAACGAACCGCTTGATCAGTTCCTCCCGATCCAGCGTCTCCAGGGCCTTGGAAATGGCGGGCAGAAAAGGATCAATCTGTCCCGGATCGATGGGGGTTGACGTGACCGCCTCCACGTGGCTGAGCAGGCGCTTTGTGCAGATTTCCCGGCCCGAGGGAATCCACCCCCTCTCGAAGGTTTTTTTGAGGCCCCGCTCAATTGCGCGGATTTTGTAGCGCTCCCGCCCGCCGATCAGGGCGATGGAAATGCCCGTCTTCCCCGCACGTCCCGTGCGGCCGCTCCGGTGCGTATAGGCGGAAGGGTCGTCCGGAAGGTTGTAATTGATCACGTGGGTCAGATCGTTTACGTCCAGGCCCCGGGCCGCCACATCAGTGGCCACGAGCATCCGGATGTTCCGGCTGCGGAATTTGTGCATCACATGATCCCGCTGGCTCTGGGAGAGGTCTCCGTGCAGGGCGTCGGCGCTGTATCCGTCTTCAATCAGTTTATCGACCACCTCCCGCGTTTCCAGGCGGGTCCGGCAGAAGATGATGGCGTAGAGCTCCGGATTCAGATCCGCAATGCGCCGCAGGGCCTGGTAACGGTCCCGGTCGGAGACGACGTAGTAGAGATGCTGCACGTTCTCCGCGCCGGCGTTGCGGCGGCCCACGGTGACTTCGATCGGTTCCCTCATGTAGCGGGCGGCGATCGCCGCCAAGTCCCCCGGCATGGTTGCCGAAAAGAGCAGGGTGTTCCGGGAAGCGGGGGTTTCGGCCAGGATGGCATTCAGCTCTTCCTGAAACCCCATCTGCAGCATTTCATCCCCTTCATCGAGGACCACCCAGGAAAGGCTGGAAAGATCCACACAGCGCCGGCGGATGAGATCGTACAGGCGGCCCGGCGTGGCCACGATGATCTGAGCCCCACGCCGCAGTTCCTCGATCTGGCCGACAATGTTCGCCCCGCCGTAAACAGCCTCGATCTTTAATCCCGGCACAAACCGGCCGATCTCGGTCAGATCCCGGGCTACCTGAACGCAGAGTTCCCTCGTCGGGCACAGGACCAGGGCCTGCGTCTGCCGGTGGCGCGTATCCGTCAACTGGATGAGGGGAATGCCGAAGGCCGCCGTTTTTCCCGTTCCCGTCTGCGCCAGCGCCACCAGGTCGGCTTTCTGGTTCAGAACGAGGGGGATCACCTTCTCCTGCACCGGCGTCAGCAGTTCAAAGCCAAGCCTTTCCAGGCCCTTCAGAATGTTGGTGTCAATCTCTATTTCAGCAAATGTTTTCATCTCTTCTTCCCATCGGCGACCGCACTCCAGCCGGAGGGCGGCTCTGGATTGTCCAGGACGCCCTTGCAGGTTCAGGAGGCGAAGACTTCGTAGCTCCTTGATTCCAGTTCCGGATCAAAGACGGGATCGCGACAGAGGCGATGCGGGCGATCTCCCCGGCTTACGCTGTAAAGCCGGGGAGATCGCCGACAAAGGGCACGGTTTGACGGGAGATTGGAACGACAAGGCAAGAGGCGGCAGGGAAGGTCCTCCGCGCCGCCTCTTTATTCAGGTGGAATATTCTATAAATTATACCAGTTCAACATTGTCGGCGGCGGGACCCTTGCTGCCCTGGACCACATCGAACCGGACCCTGGCCCCCTCTTCAAGGGCCTTGTAGCCATCCATCTTGATCGCGGAAAAATGAACGAATACGTCATTTCCATTGTCCTGTGCGATAAAACCAAACCCCTTGGACGCGTTGAACCATTTGACTGTTCCTTCTGACATCTTTTACAACTCCTTTTTCGTGGTTTCCTTCCTGGAAACCGTTTCATTTAATAGGTCCGGATGATCCTCGGATTCATTCGAACCGGCAGCCCGTTTCCTTAGAACAAAAAACCGCACGCCCTCCAAGAGGATTGTGCGGTTCTCTTTTCTTAAGTTGATTTCACAAACGGCACTGCACAAACATGGGGCCTTCTACCACGAGAAGAGCCGGAATGCAAACGATTTTTTTCGTTGGCTCAGAAATCTTTTGAATCCGTTTTATTCCAGGGATGAGCTGCTGGGTGAGGCCGTCGGGGACGGTGGCGGCCCGACGGCGGTCGCGAATCCCGACCCACCTTCTCCCGTTTTCGGCCGCGCAGGCGGTTAGAGAGGGCGAATGGCGGCAAATTCCACGGCGTCCGTCAGGGCATCGACCACCTGCTGATGGAGACGGGAGGGAAATCGGACGCAGAAGCCGCAGTCGGAGCTGATGTGGCGTGGGACGGGAATCAGCTTGTAGGAAATACCTTTTGCTTTCAACACCTTTTCCGCTTTCAAGGCATAACTTACGGACTGGAACAGCACCACTTCATAAATCTCGGCCGTCATTTCTTCTCACCCTCTCCTTCCCGACTTGTCCGCCGGCCATACAGACGGAAACCTTCCGCCTGGAAAAATGTGCCCGCCTGTCGAAAGCAGATGTCATTTTCATATTTCCAAAAATAAACAATCGAGCTATGATTGAAAAAATTAAACGATCGATCAGTCCGGCCTTCCCGCCGGACGGGGGGGGAGTAACCTCTTGCGAAAATCACCGGAACCAGGGGATGTCTGTCGTCACTTACTGCCGATGTGTCGGACCGGCTTCCTCGGCGTCCATCGCCCGGAATCCCGCGTTCAGGAGGGACGGGAGGGGCTTTTTCCGCTTCAGCGGCGCCTGATTGCGCTGCTGCTCATGTTTCTGGGATGTCTGATGCTGAACGCTCCCTTCTTTCCGGGCGTGAAGCCCTCCTGGGGAGCGGATAAGCCGGTTATCCCAATGATCGGTTCAGGCCCTTACGAACTCTATATCTTTACGGATTATTTCTGCGGCCCCTGCCAGAGGCTGGAGGCGGAATTGGATCCCGCCCTTCAGGAACTGACGGCTCGAAACTCCGTAAAAATTATCTTTATTGACATTCCCATCCACCGGCAGACGACCCTCTATAACCGCTATTACCTCTATGCAGCCCGTGCCGCCTCCACGGGCGGGGATCTCCTTCGCATCCGGCGGGAATTGTTCGCCCTTGCCGGACGTGATGCGGCCGCCGATGAAAAAAAGATTGTCAGCCTCTTTAAAAGCAGAAACATTGCCTTTGAAATCCATGACCTGAAGCCGGCGTACGGGGAATTCAACCGGATCATCAAACAATTCAACGTTCGCGCCACTCCAACCTGCGTGGTGAAATACAGCCCCTCCGATGTCCGAACCTACAGCGGGATCCCCCAGATCCGAAGCGGTCTGGCTGTTCTGCGGGCGGCGACCGCCAAGTCCAAATGATCCCGGAAGGGAAGCATCAATCCTGGCAATTCGGGCAGAACCAGGTGCCCCTGCCCAGAAGGCGCTCCCGGCGGATGGTTCCCCGGCACCGATGACACGGCCTTCCTTCCCGGCTGTAAACGCGCAGTTCCTCCTGATATTCGCCCGGCCGGCCGAAAAGGTCCCGCCAATCGGATATGGATGTTCCCCGGCAGTCAATGGCCCGGGATAGAATTGCCGCGGCGGCTTCTCCGACACGCCGCCATTCGTCGGGGGACAGCTCTGCGGCCTGGCGGCAGGGGCTGATTCCCGCCCGGAAGAGTAGCTCACAAACATAGATATTGCCGATCCCGCCGATAACCTGCTGGTCCAGGAGAAGGGATTTCACGGAACACCTGCGGCGGGAACTCTTTGCGATCAGCGCATCCACGCATTCGGGGCTCAGGGCATCGGTCGCCGTTTTCCTCCGGGGGGTAGCGCTGCCCACCGCCAGGGTGGCAAAACGTCGGGGATCGACCAGAACGATCCTGCCGGAAGAAAACTCCAGGATGAATCGGCTGTGAGGCGGGAGTGGTTCCCCGCCTTCCTGCCAGAGCAGCCGGCCGGTCATGCGCAGGTGAAGAGCCAGTTCCCGGCCTTCATCCAGTTCCAGAACGATCCCTTTTCCCCGCCGGGCCACGGAAATGACCCGGGTTCCCTTCAGATCTTCCAGCCCGCCCAGTTTGCCGTCCAGAACGGAGGTCCCTTCAATCCTGGCCGCGAGGATTTTCTGCCGCAGCTGGCGGCAGAGGGTTTCCACTTCGGGAAGTTCAGGCATCGGAGTCACCTCTTGTTCCCGGTCGGCCCGCCGATCCAACCTTCTCATTCCAGCCCCACCAGCTCCGAAAGAGAGGACAAGGCGGAAAAGGGCAGGGTGATTCGGCAAGAGCTGCTGAAAAAACGTTCGGTAAATTTCGTTTAGCTGTCGCCGGGAAGAAAAGGGGTATAGCATGTCCTCCCTGGATTGACAATGAGCGAACCATGACCGGTCCGACGTTCCTTTCCCCTCACATCACCGCGGCCCCTCTCCCGGTTTAAATGATTCATTAATAAACAATATCTGATACATACGCTATTGCAATCCCATTGATAAAAGAGTTGCTTTTTATCCTGTTATCTTATAGACCACTGACGGCGAATAGTGGTGTCATCAGTGAAAAGGCGTTGAGAACGCAACAGAGGAGGAAGGGCCGATGAGACTGATTCCCCGAGAGGAGAAATTTTTCGATCTGTTCGAAGATCTGGCGGTGAAGATCGAAGAGGGCGGCCTTCTGTTTCTGGATATCCTGGAAAACTACGACCAGGCGGAACCCAAGATCGTCCGGCTCAAGGAAATCGAACACGAGGCTGATGTCATCACCCACCGCACTTACGCGAAAATGCACCGGACCTTTCTCACCCCCCTGGATCGGGAAGACATCTATGCCCTGGTCAACAAGATGGACAGCATCCTGGATATCACCGAAGCCACCGCCATCCGGATGTCGCTCTACCGGATCAAGACGCCGGCATCGGAACTGCTGGATCAGGCCCGGATTCTCAACAAGGCGATCTCCAGGGTGAAAGAGGTCGTCCATGCCCTGCGGAGCATGAAAAATGCCCGGGCGATCATCGACGCC
>CAZKRB010000010.1:0-57927 GCA_964555065.1 uncultured Syntrophus sp. | reverse complement strand
CACCCGACATCCTGCTCCCAAAGCAGGCGCGCTACCAAGCTGCGCTACGCCCCGTGGATTTTCAGCGTTGTTTTCTATCGTGAATCGGGTTCTTCCGCAAATATTCCTTCAGTGCCTGAAGGGCCTGCGCCCGGTGGCTCCGGCGGTTCTTTTCCTCCGTCGATAGCTCGGCCACCGTTTTGCCGGCCTCGGGAAGATAAAAGATGGGATCGTACCCAAAGCCGCTGTCTCCCTGACGGATTTCACTGATTCGCCCATTCCACTTTCCCTCGAAGGCTTTGTAGCCGCCTGCGGGATCGCACAGGACCAGGACACAGCGGAAGGAAGCCGTCCGCTTTTCCTCCGGGGTGTTTTTCAACAGCTCCAGAACTTTTTCGATGTTCCGCTCGTCGTCGGCATCCTCACCGGCAAAGCGGGAAGAATAAATCCCCGGCCGTCCGCCGAGGGCATCGACTTCCAGGCCGGAATCATCGGCCAGCGCGATCTCGCCGGTGAATTGAGCAATTTCCCGCGCTTTCTTCAGGGCGTTCTCCTGGAAGGATTTCCCATCTTCAATCACTTCGGGCGCATCGCCGAACTCCGCCAGCGATACCAGGTCGATATCGAGCCCTTCCAGAATCGCCTGGACCTCCCTCAGCTTGCCTGAATTCCGCGATGCAAAAACAATCCGGCTCAGATCCGGCCTCCCAGGGTCTCTCTCTGAAGCTCCGTCAACGTTCGAATGCCCGCGCCCGCCAGCTCAATCATGGCGCTCAGCCTGTCCTGCCCGAAGGGTTCCCGCTCCGCCGTTCCCTGAACTTCGATGAATTTTCCCGCGCCCGTCATGACCACGTTCATGTCCACTTCGGCGCGCGAGTCCTCTTCGTACTCCAGGTCCAGCAGAAGCCGGTCATCGACAATGCCGACGCTGACGGCGGAAACCGTGTCCCGGATCGGCAGGCTTTCACAGAGTCCCTGTTCCCTCATTTTACGGAAGAGATCGACCAGGGCAACAAAGCTTCCCGTGATGGAAGCGGTTCGGGTCCCGCCGTCCGCCTGGATGACATCGCAGTCGATATAGACGGTGTTTTCCCCGAAACCCTCCAGGTCGGTCACCGCCCGCAGGGACCTGCCGATGAGACGCTGGATTTCATGGGTTCGCCCCCCGATGTGCCCACGGACGGATTCTCGCTGGTTCCGCTCCTGCGTGGCTGCGGGGAGCATCGCATATTCGGCGGTCAGCCACCCCTTACCCGAGTTTCTCAGGAAGGGGGGGATACGGTTTTCCAACGTAGCGGTGCAGATGACTTTCGTCTCCCCCATTTCGATGAGGACCGAACCGTGGGGATGCTTCAAAAAATTCCGGGTGATTTTCACCTCCCGGAGTTCATCCTCTTGACGACCGTTATTTCGCAAAATTCCGACGCTCCCGTCTCAGATTTCGTCCATATGTGAGAAGAGGGCTTCTCTTCCCGCTCATAAAAGCTCCTTGACGCTCCGGCTGATCGCCCGGGCAATGGAGAGCTGGACACCCTGATCCATCAGCTTGTCCCGATCCTCCGGGTTGGAGGCAAAGCCCAGTTCAACAACCAGGGCCGGCCTGGCGATTCCTTCCAGAATGGGCGACGGCGCCTCCCGCAGTCCCCTTCCCTTGCGGGGAAAGATCTGCTCAAGATTCTTCTGCAGGATATAGGAGAAGTGGACGCCGTCGTTGAGAAACTTGTTTCTCTCCATGTCCTTCACGATGGCGGAGGACTCTCCCTTTTCACCCGGTGGCTGCCCTTTGAAGCCGGGAAAATAAATTTCAAATCCCGATGCCTTTTTCCCGAACCCGGCGTTGGTATGAAGGCTGATGAACAGGTTGGGAACCGCATTGCGGACGGCCTGCTCCCGTTCGCGAAGGCTCAGCGTCCGGTCCCCATCCCGGGTCAGCAGAACGCGAACCTGCTGGGTGGAGGCGAGTTCTCTTTGAACCATCCGGGCGACGGCAAGGGTGATATCCTTTTCATCGACATTGCCGGAAATACGGATGCCCGGATCGGATCCTCCATGGGCTGGATCGATGAGCAGCAGCAGGTTGCCGGCGGCTGAGGAGACGGGCGCAGGAATGAGAAAAAAAACGAGGAGCAGCAGAATCACCCACCGGGCCTTTTTATTTATGCGATGTAAACGTTCCATATCCCGCCTTTTTTCCTCTGGAAGTGACCCTCTCATACAGCAAAAAAGAAAGGGCTGTCAATAAATAAGTGGGTGACATCAATCAGCCAGCCGGGCATGCTCTTTTGGTTTCTGCACCCGTTCCACGGAAATCACCTCTTTGACCTGCTTGATCGCCGAGGTTAGAGCATTCAACTGCCTCAATCCCGTAACATCGATGCGGAAAAAACAGACGACCCGCACATCCTTATGGGTTTCCACGCTGGCTGAACTGATGTTCACATCCAGGGAGGAGATGACCGAGCTGATCTCCGCCAGGATTCCCTTCTTGTCCTTGCAGGTTACCACCATGTTGACGGAGTAGGTCTGACTGGACCTGGTGCTCCAGGAAACGTCCACGATCCGCTCCGCATCCAGCTCCGGCAGGCGCCGGCAATCGGCCGTATGAATGGCGACGCCTCGCCCCCGGGAGATGTAGCCGACAATCTCGTCTCCAGGAATAGGGTCGCAGCAACGGGCAAACCTGACCAGGATGTCTTCGACTCCCGTGATCAGGATCCCCTGGGAGGCGTCGCTTTTCCCCTTCTTCGCCCCGGATTCGACAAAAGGCTTTGCCTCGGCGCCCACTTCTTCATGAACAAAATAGTTAACCACCCGCTTGGGGGAAACCCGGCCGTATCCCACCAAGGCCAGCAGGTCATCCAGGGAATTAACCGACAGTTCACTGTAGAGATCCCGGATTTCGTCCGATTTGACAATCGAACTGAATTTCATGGAAAGCTTCTTAAACTCTTTCTCCAGCAGATCCCTCCCCAGGGAGATGCTTTTCTTGCTTTCCTCCGCCTTGACCCAGCCTTTAATTTTCGATCTCGCCCGGGAGGTAACGGCGTATTTCAGCCAGTCCTTGCTGGGGTGATGTCCGGCCTGGGTGATGATCTCGATTCGGTCGCCGTTCTGAAGCGCATATTTCAGGGGAACAATGCTCCGGTTCACCTTGGCCCCGATGCACTGGTGCCCCACGTCGGTGTGGATGCTGTACGCAAAATCGATGGGCGTCGCTCCGCGGGGAAAGGACCGGACATCGCCGTCGGGCGTGAATACGTAAACTTCATCGGGAAAAAGGGCGAGCTTGAGATTCGTCATGAATTCCCGCGGGTTCTTCAACTCCTGCTGAGCTTCCAGCAACTCGCGCAGCTTCCGGATCTGCTCCTCATCTCCACCGGGAAGCGCCCGCTTCTCCTTGTACCGCCAGTGGGCGGCAATCCCCTCCTCGGCCCACTCGTGCATCTCCCGCGTCCGGATCTGAACTTCCACCCGCTGGCCGTAAGGGCCGATGACGGTCGTGTGGAGGGAGCGGTAGTTGTTCGCCTTGGGCATGGCGATGTAGTCCTTGAATCTTTTCGGGACGGGAATCCACATGGAATGGACGATGCTGAGGGTTTCATAGCAGTCCATTTCCTTGTCGGAATCGAGGATGATGCGGAAGGCCATCAGGTCGTAGACCTCGTCGAAATCGATTTTCTGCTCGTGCATCTTCTTGTGAATGCTCCAGAAATGCTTCGCCCTGCCCTCGACGGCGCCTTTCAGTCCGTAGTCATCGATCTTTTTCTGAAGCATGCTCTTGACTTCTTCCGTGTACTGATCCCGTTTTTCCCGGGTCTGGGCAACCCGTCCCGCCAAATGGGTATAAGAATCGAAATCCAGGAAGCGGAAGGCCGAATCCTCCAGTTCAATCTGCATCCGGTAAATGCCCAGGCGATTCGCCAGGGGCGCGTACAATTCCATGGTCTCCTTGGCGATGTACTTCTGCCGCTCCGGCTTGTGAAACTCCAGGGTTCTCATGTTATGGATGCGATCCGCCAGGCGGACAATGAGAATGCGAATGTCGGCCGACATGGCCAGGATCATCTTTCGGAAATTCTCCGCCTGCCGCTCTTCCTGGCTACTGAAGGTGATCTTGCTGATCTTCGTCAAGCCGTCGACCAGGAAGGCCACGTCTTTCCCGAAGAGCCCTTCAATCTGTTCCAGGGTGGTCAGGGTGTCTTCCACGGTATCGTGCAGGAGACCCGTCGCCACCGTCGCCGCATCCAGCTCCATGTCGGCGAGGATGCCCGCCACTTCCATGGGATGGGTCATATAGGGCTCGCCGGAGAGACGCACCTGCCCCTGATGAACGGAGGCCGAAAAGATATAGGCCTTTTCGATCAGCTCCTGTTCAAGGGGCGTCAGATATCCCTGAGTTTTATCAAGGATGTCGGTGATTCTAAGCATGCGGACTCTTTCGCTGTGCCGTGCCGGCCGGTGGTTAATCCCGGGACTTTCCGGAATCCGATCACTCCGCCGAGGGGTGCCGGTCGACTTCTTTCATCTTTTCCTCAATAAGGCGCAGAACCGTTTCTTCCACGGCGTCCACCGCCACATCGGACGTTGCGCCCGTATCCCGCAGCCGGACTTCGACGTTCCCGGAGGCAAGTTTTTTGGGGCCGATGGTCACCCGGATCGGGATGCCGATCAGATCGGCATCTTTAAACTTCACCCCGGCCCGCTCATCCCGGTCATCCAGCAGGACCTCCACGCCTCTTCCGGTCAGGGAGGCATAGAGGCGTTCCGCCGCCTCCGCCAGCCGGTCGTCGTTCATGTTGACCGCGGTCAGGATGACCTGGAACGGCGCAATGGGCATCGGCCAGATGATCCCGTTCTCATCATGATTCTGTTCGATGCTGGCGGCCACGGTCCTGCTCGTGCCGATGCCGTAACAGCCCATGATCATGGTCTGCTCTTTCCCGTTTTTGTCCAGATAGGCGGCCTTCATGGCCTTGCTGTATTTTGTCCCCAGTTTGAAAACATGGCCGACTTCAATGCCCCGGGCAAACTGGAGCGTTCCCCGGCAGCGGGGGCAGGCATCCGTTTCCCTGGCGATTTTCAGATCCGCGAAGGCCGAAATCCGGTAATCCCGGCCTTCGTTGACATTCCGAACATGATAGTCCTCACGGTTCGCGCCCATGACGACATTCTTCATGTTCATCAGCGAGTAGTCCGCCAGAATTCTGCACTTGATGCCGATAGCCCCGGCAAAGCCGCGGGGGGCGCCCGTGACGTCGGCGATCATGTCATCCCCGGCCAGATCCAGTTCCTGGCATCCCAGCGAGTTTTTTACCTTGATTTCATTGACCTCTTCATCGCCACGGACCAGCACGGCGACGGGCGTTCCGTCGGCATTAAAAATCATCGTCTTGACGATTTCCTGCGGTGTAACCTGAAGGAAGGCGCAGACCTCCTCGATGGTGCGGACATTCGGCGTATGGACTTCCGCCAGGGGCAGCCATTCCTCGGAAGAAATCTCCGTTTTATCCGGAGGATGAACCTCTGCCTTTTCCAGGTTGGCCGCATAGGAGCAGGAGCTGCAGAACACGAGTCCGTCTTCTCCCGAATCGGCCATCACCATGAATTCATGGGAGAAACTGCCGCCGATTGTTCCCGAATCCGCTTCCACGGGGCGGAAGCGCAGGCCGCAGCGGGTAAAGATCCGCCTGTAGGCTTCGAACATCTTCCGGTAGCTCAGTTCCGCGCCTTCCTCGTCGGCATCGAAGCTGTAGGCATCCTTCATCCCGAACTCCCGGCTGCGCATGACACCGAAGCGCGGTCGGATCTCATCGCGGAATTTGGTCTGGATCTGGTAAAGGTTTTTGGGAAGCTGCCGGTAGGTCTTGATTTCGTGGCGCACCAAATCGGTAATGACCTCCTCGTGCGTGGGGCCCAGGCAGTACTCCCGGTCATGGCGGTCCCGAATCCGCTGGAGCTCCTTGCCGTAATGCTCCCAGCGCCCTGATTCCTGCCAGAGTTCCGCCGGCTGAACCATGGGCAGGTAAACCTCCTGGGCGCCGGCCCGATTCATTTCTTCCCGGATGATCTGCTCCACTTTGCGCAGCACCCGGTATCCCAGGGGAAGATGGGAATAAATCCCCGCGGACAGTTTTCTGATCATCCCCGCCCGAAGCATGAGCTGGTGACTGATAATCTCGGCATCTGAAGGAATTTCCCGTTCCGTGGGCAGGAACATCTCCGAATAACGCATTGGACCTCCTCGTTCTGACGCAGTATTAAGACAACGACAATCGATTAAGATTCAAAAGAGGGAATCTTCATCCCCGCTGTTTTTTCCCTTTTCAGTCCTGCTTTTTCCCGGTCATCGCCTGAACTTCATCGAGAAGGACCCGGACAAAATCCTCCTCCTTGATTTTCCGGACAACCTCTCCCTTTTTAAAGAGGAGTCCCGCCCCCCTGCCGCCGGCGATGCCCACATCGGCCTCCGCCGCCTCTCCGGGGCCGTTGACGACACATCCCATGAGTGCAATCTTCAAGTAATTTTTCATCCCCGCCAACGCCAGCTCGACCCGCTCAACGAGGCCGAAGAGATCGATCTCGCACCGACCGCAGGTGGGGCAGGAGATGATGTCGGGTCCGACCCGGCGAAGATCCAGGGCGCGAAGGATGTCATAGGCGATGCCGATCTCCGAGACCGGATTTCCCGTGACCGAGACGCGGATGGTATCACCGATCCCTTCATAAAGGAGCAGCCCGATCCCGATGGACGATTTGACGGCGGAGCGGACCAGCGATCCCGCTTCAGTGACCCCCAGGTGAAGAGGATAATCCGTTTTTCCGGCGACGATGCGGTAGGCCTCGACCATGGTGGGAACATGGGAGGATTTGAGGGAGAGCTTGAGGCGGTCGAAGCCCAGGTCTTCGATCAGGGCGAGATTGTTCAAGGCGCTTTCCGCCAGGGCCTCGGCCGTGGGGCCACCATACTTTTGCAGCAGGACTTTTTCCAACGAGCCGGCATTAATCCCGATCCGGATGACCGTCTCGTGATCCTTAGCCGCCCGGACGATGTCCGCGATGTTCTGTTTCCCCATATTGCCCGGATTGATCCGGATTCCGTCGACTCCCTGCTCGATAGCGGCCAGCGCATGGGAAGCATGGAAGTGGATGTCGGCAATCAGGGGAAGGGAAACGGACTTTTTGATTTCACCCAGGGCGGCAGCCGCCTCCGTATCCGGCACGGCCACCCGGACGATCTCGCAGCCCGCTTTTTCGAGGGCGTCAATCTGGGCAACCGTCTCCGGAACATTCCGCGTATCGGTACAGGTCATGGACTGAACAACAACCGGCGCTCCTCCGCCGACCTGGATCTTTCCAACGCTGAGTGCTCTGGTCTTCTTTCTTTGAAGTGATTTATTCAATGGAAATCCTGACACTTGCCTGTTTGCTCATCGTATAGCACAAAGGCGGCGGCCCCTTCAATGAGGAATATCCACCGGGTCGGATTAAAAAACAATGCCCCATTGGCGCCTTTCCCCTCGCTTTGATTCAGGATCGGGCGCCGGCAATCCTGGGGCGCCTGAAGCCTCTCTTCCGATATGAGCCGCACCGGGCAGCCTCCACCATCCCGGCGCGATTTATGATCAGGAATTTTAATAAGATTTCCTGCGCAATGATGACATTGCCTTCCCTGGCCTCCCGGGGCAAGTGATTTTTGATCGGGGATTTAAATCCCGAGGGTTGGTGAGGGAAATCAGGCGGGGCTTAAGGTCCGATTATTTTGAAGCGCACCGGGGGGAGCGCGCTTCTTCCGGATATAGAAACGAAGTGAATCTGCAATGCCGTTCCCGGCGAAGCCCGCTTGGAAAGGGCTTGCCGGGAGGGAGTGAACGGCTTTTCGGCAGGGATCACCGACCCCGCCAGCAGTACAGGCAGAGCCGCTCTTCCGGCAGGCCGATGGCTTCGATCATGGAGAGCATGTTCAGGTATTTCAGGGTTGTTACATTCAAATCCCGGCGGATCCACTCGACCATCGCAGCATATTCCGCCGTATTGCAGTCCAGATAGGGCGTCACGTCCGCCGGATCTTTCCCTTCAAGAGCCTGGATGGCGCGGCGGGCCGCCAGTTCCGACAGCGACCGGGTTGAGGACCCGTAAAGGCAGGTAAACATCAGCGGAGGGCAGGCGGCCCGGACATGGATCTCCCGGGCGCCGTTCTCCCAGAGCTTCTTGATGGTGTAATTCTTCAGTTGTGTCCCGCGGACAATGGAATCGTCGCAGACGATCATCCGGTTGCCGTTGATGACCTCGTGAATGGCGCTCAGTTTCATGGTGGCCACCAGATCACGGATATCCTGGGTCGGAGGCGTATAGCTCCGGCCGTAGCCGGGGGTATATTTGACCAGGGGACGGCGATAGGGCAGTCTGGATTCGGCCGCGTATCCCAGGGCATGCCCGACGCCGGAATCCGGGATGCCGCAGACCAGGTCCGCGGAAACGTCATCCTGCCGGGCGATTGCCCGCCCGCAGCGTTCCCGGGTATTCTCCACCGAGATGCCTTCATAGGAGGAGGAAGGCTGGCCGGTATAGATCCAGAGGAAGGCGCAGACCTTCTTTTCCTGGTTTTCCGCCTTCAGGGTCTTGTACCCATCGGCGGTAATCAGCAAAATTTCTCCCGGACCAATAAATTTGACCAGCTTATAGTTCAGGTTGGGAAAGGAGCTGGATTCCGTCGCCACGGCAAAGCCCCCGCCGCCGCGGTCCTGGCCCAGGGCCAGGGGAAAGCGGCCACACTTGTCCCGGGCGGCATAGAGGCCTTCCTTGGTCAGAATCAGCACGCAGATGGAGCCTTCGATGGCCTCCTGCATCCTGACAATTCCCTCCACGAGGCTCCTGCCGCGGCTGATCAATTTGGCAACCAGTTCCACGGTATTAACAACATCGCCGGCTACATCGCTGAAGGAGGTCCCAGCCTGAAGCAGTTCGGATGTCAATTGTTCCTTATTGGTGACGAGGCCGGTTGCAGCAATGGCAAAGGTGCCGAACTGAGAGCGGATGATAAGGGGCTGAGGCGAATCATCGTCGATGGCGCCGATTCCCGCATTTCCGTTCATCCGCTTAAAGTCGTCGACGAACTTGGATTTGAACTGCGCCTGGCTGATGCGGTGGATGGCCTGATGAAAACTGTCTCCCGCCAGGACGGCAAGACCGCCGTTTTCCGTCCCCAGATGGGAATGATAATCCGTTCCGTAAAAGAGGCTTTTAATGCAGTTCTCCCGCGAAACTACTCCAAATAAACCGCCCATGAAATTCTTCCTGCAAAATCTTGTTAAATTAAAGATCCGGGCCGGAAAATCCGGCCTCTTCCTGCTGCTAGGCCAACCGCTTCAGCGCCGTCCGGATTCGTTCCAATCCCGTTTTAATCAGGGCCATGGAGGTGGCATAGGAAATCCTGATGTACCGATCGTCCCCGAAAGCAACCCCCGGCACCACCGCCACTTCCGCTTCCTCAAGGAGATACTCGGCCAGGGTTGTCGAATCCACGATTTTCCTTGCCCCACAGCTCTTGCCGTATAAGGAGGCCACATTGGGAAAGACATAGAAAGCGCCCTGGGGGCGCAGGCAGGAAACGCCGGGCAGATCATTCAGTGTCGAAACGATATAATCCCGCCTTTTCTGGAATTCTGAAACCATTTCCCCAATGAACCGCTGATCGCCGTTCAGAGCCTCGACGGCGGCCTTCTGGGAAATGGAAGTGGGATTGGACGTGCTCTGGCTCTGCATCTTCCCCATCGCTGCAATCACCGGCTCGGGTCCTGCGGCGTAGCCGATCCTCCATCCCGTCATGGCATAGGCTTTGGAAACTCCGTTGACGACGATGGTCAGGTCCTTCAGTGCCGGGTTAACCGCCGCGATGTTCCAGAAGGAAAAATTATCAAAGAGGATCTTTTCGTAGATGTCGTCGGAGATGACGATCAGGGAATGGCGGAGCGCCACGTCGGCCAGCGCGGCCAGTTCCTCCCTGGAATAGGCGGAACCGGTCGGATTGGACGGACTGTTGAGAATGATCGCCTTGGTTCTTTCGGTGACGGCGCCTTCCAGCTCCGCCGGCGTCAGTTTGAAGCCGTGCTCTTCGCTGGTTGCTACAATCACCGGGGTAGCGCCGGTCAGCAGGACGATATCGGGGTAGGAAACCCAGTAAGGACCCGGAATGATCACCTCGTCCCCCGCTTCAAAGAGGACCTGGGCGAGATTGAAGAGGGTGTGCTTGGCGCCGCAGGAGACCATAATCTCGGAACGCTTGTAGGAGAGGAAATTATCCCGCTGGAGTTTCTGGACAATCGCATCCTTCAGCTCGTCAATACCGCCGACGGCCGTATAGCGGGTAAAATTGGATTCCACCGCCCGGATCGCCGCGGTTTTAATGAAATCAGGCGTATTGAAATCCGGTTCCCCCACCCCGAAGTCGATGACATCGCGTCCTTCCGCACGCAGGGTCGCTGCTTTCGTGGTAATCACCAGCGTGGGGGAGGTTTTGATTAAAGACAACCTAGAGGCCAGTTTCATCGTGATCCTTTGCTGTTGCTCATTTGGGGAAATTTTTCCTTCATGTTCCGGTAAACGACTTCCGGCACCAGTCCTTTAGGAGAACCGCCCAGGCGGGCCACTTCCTTGATGATCGTTGAACTGGTGTAAAACCACTTGTAGCCGGTCATGAAGAACACCGTCTCCACGCTGCGGTTGAGCCGCCGGTTCATCAGGGCCAACTGGAACTCATACTCGAACTCGGACATGGCTCTCAAGCCCCGGAGGATGACATTAGCCCCGACATCGCGGACGTAATCAACGAGCAGGCCGTCATGGCTGTCCACAATGACCCTTTTCCGGTCGCCCAGGGCCTCTCGGATCATCTCGATCCGTTCCGGTACGGTAAAGAGGGAGGACTTCATGACATTGTAGGCAACCAGAACGATCACCTCATCGAAGGTCGACAGGCCCCGCTTGATAATGTCCAGATGGCCATTGGTAATGGGATCGAAGGAGCCGGGATAAACCGCAATCTTTTTCATCTCATCCTCTATGGTTTTTTAAATCGCAGGAAAGACAGGGTCGTATCTCCGTATCTTCTTGCCTGGGCCAGCGCGAACGCGGTGTCCCCTTCCAGCTTCAGAGGTTCCGCTGCGGCGTGCTGGAAAATCACCGTACCTGTTACCGCCAGGATGGACGGGAAGGCATCAAAGAAACGGACCGTTTTCCCCACCAGCGCTTCCCGGTAGGGAGGATCGGCAAAAATGAGATCGAAAGTCCCGCCGCTTCGGGCAAGCTGTTCAATCGCTTTCCCGGTCTCCAGGAGGAGGATCTGGCAGCGCCCCGTAAACCCCAGGCGGTCGAGATTTTTCCTGAGGGCGGCGGTCAGTGAGGGAATTTTTTCCACGAATACCGCCTCTTTAGCGCCTCTGCTGAGCGCCTCGATCCCCACGTTTCCCGTTCCGGCGTAAAGATCGAGAAATCTGAGATCTTCTATCGGACCGAGAATATTGAACAGCGCCTCCTTGATCCGGTCTGAGGTCGGTCGGAGAGTCTGGCCGGGAGGAACTTCAATGCGCCTCCCCCTTGCCTGCCCCCCGATGATTCTCATAAAAATTCCCGGATCAGGACCTCGGCGATCTGCACGGCGTTGGTTGCCGCGCCTTTGCGGATGTTGTCCGCCACCACCCACAGGTTGATGCCGTTGGCGATGGATTCATCCTCCCGGATCCGGCCGACCAGGGTATCATCCCGCCCGACGGCGTCGATTGCCAGGGGATAGACTTTTTCGCCGGGATTATCAACCACTTTCACGCCAGGGGCCCTGGAGAGAAGATCCCGGACCTGGTCGGGGGTTATTTTTCTCTCCGTTTCGATATTCACGGACTCCGAATGGCCATAAAAAACGGGGACCCGGACGGTCGTTGCCGTCACGGCGATGGATGGGTCGTTGAAGATCTTTTTCGTTTCGTTGACCATCTTCATCTCTTCCTTGGTATAGCCGTTGTCCAGGAAGACGTCGATATGGGGCAGGCAGTTGAAGGCAATCTGGTGCGGATAAACCTTTGCTTCGACTCCCTTTCCGCTGAGCAGCGCCCGGGTCTGCGCGGACAGTTCCTCGATGGCCTTCTTTCCCGTGCCGGAGACCGCCTGATAGGTGGACACGACGATGCGACGGATCCGCACGGCATCATGAATCGGTTTGAGGGCTACCAGCATCTGGATGGTGGAGCAGTTCGGGTTGGCAATGATTCCCCGGTTCCGATAGTCGGCAATCGCCTCGGGATTAACCTCAGGGATGACCAGCGGAACATCGGGCGTCATGCGAAAGGCGCTGGTATTGTCGATGACCACGCATCCCGCTTCCGCGGCAATGGGGGCATACCGTTCGCTGATACTGCCCCCCGCGGAAAACAGCCCGATATCGATGCCTTCAAAGGAATTTTCGGTAAGGACTTGAACCGGCAGGGACTTGCCGCGAAACTCAATTTCCACGCCTAAAGACCGTTGTGATGCCAGCAGGGTCAATTCCCCCACCGGGAAGTTACGCTCCTCCAGGACGCGGATCATTTCATTGCCGACGGCGCCCGTGGCACCGACAACCGCTACTTTATACGAACTCATTTCTCTGTTTCTCCTTATTTAAAAGCCCTTCCTCTGCGGAAAGGCGAAAATTCATTTCCGTTTACTTCGTCGGGTATTGTGCCTCGGCAATCCCTGTCGAGACTCATTTTCCTGGAGCTTTGCTTCCATTTTTTCAGCCTGAAGGCGCGTGGGTTGAAGCTTCAGGGGGGCCCCCTCGATGACGTCGGATCAGTCTGATCAGAAACCACACGGGACCCGAAAGGGCATAACCGAGCGTGACCGTAAAAAGCATGATCTGAGGCTCAGCCACCACAATCAGCAGCGCCAGTACAATCAGCAGGAAAGACATGAAAGGCTTGCGGGAAAAATAATTCAGATTTTTGAAGCTGTAGTACTTGATGTTGCTGACCATCAGCAGAGACAAGGCGACAACGGCAAGGAGGATGAAAACGCTGTGGCAGGGTCCGCTTCCCACGCGGTCGTCATAGAGCAGAATCCCCGTAACGATCAACGCGGCGGCTGCCGGGATCGCCAGCCCGTTGAAGACTTTGCTTTCGACGATGCCGATCTGGATGTTGAAGCGGGCAAGGCGCAGCGCCCCACAGAGAACAAAGAGAAAGGCCGCCACCAGCCCCCATTTCCCGTAAAAGGACAGCGACCAGGCATAGACCAGCGCCGCCGGAGCCACCCCGAAGGCGACCAGGTCGGAGAGAGAATCATACTCGATGCCGAATTTGCTTACGGAGTTCGTCATTCTTGCGATCCGGCCGTCCAGGCTGTCCAGGATGATCGAGATCAGCACAAAGAGCGCCGCCGCAGAAAATGAACCCTTCATGGAGGCAAGGATGGAATAAAAGCCGAAGAATAGGTTTGCCGAGGTGAAAAGATTCGGCAGAATGTAGATGCCTTTTTTCATGCCGCTCCGGCGCAGTTTTCCCTCTTTTTTCATCAGAACATTCCCAGGGGGGTTTCCCCCGCTCTCACTTTATCCCCGACCGAAACAGACAGTTTGATCTCCTGCGGCAGAAATACTTCCAGTCGGGAACCGAATCGTATCAATCCAAAGCGTTCGCCTCGATCGAGGTACATGCCCTCCCGGACCCAACAGACGATCCTTCGCGCAATCAATCCCGCGATCTGGATGGTCAGAATTTCCTTGCCCTCGCCCGTCTGAATCAGGACCGCATTCCGTTCATTCTCTTCCGATGCCTTATCGAGGTTCGCCGAAAGAAACTTTCCCGGGTGGTAGCGGATTTCGGATACGGTTCCCGCAACAGGTGCCCGATTGACATGAACATTGAAAACATTCATAAAAATGCTGACTTTTCTGCAGGGCTTCGAAAGCAGCTCGTGAGTGACCTCCTCATCGATCCGAATCACCCGACCATCAGCAGGGGAAACGACGATTTTGTCATCTCCCCGGGGATGTCTTTCCGGGTTGCGGAAAAACCAGGCCGTAAACGCCGTGACCGCTAAGGGCAGGGAGGAAACCCAGGATTGTTCCAGGAAAAAAAAAGCCAGTAGGGTAAGGGCGCCAAAAAGAGCGATAAAAGGAATTCCCTCAAGAGCAATCGGAGTATCATGTTTCATCTTGAAACAATCCCGGGCAAGTAAAATTTATGACCCGCAATCCTTCAGCAGAGAAGAAAAAGCTGAGCCAACTTTTCGGCATCACAGGAATTTCCGCATCATGTAAGGATTTTGCCTTCAAAGTGAATCTGACTTATCGTAATTGAAAAGGCTTGTCAATGATTCTTGTCTCGATGCGAGACCGCCGCCGGGGACGCAATCACGCCTTCATTTATCCTCTCCCGCCGGGACTCTCTTGGCTTGCTGCTGGCGGAGTTTTACCTCCGCCTCGGAGAGGCGCAGGTATTGAGGCGCAAAGGTCAAAAGGTCCAGAACCTCCCCTCGTTCATACTGATCCATGCCTAAGAGTCCCACGGCCGATGCCCGGACGGCATGAAGATGGGGGGCAGCGAATAAGGATCGGCCGGGAAGCATTTCCTGAATCCGCTGCCGGTACTTGATCGCGCCGTCGCCGAGAAAAAGCGCCCTTTCATCGATTGTCGGCAAAAATGCAGCGAGCTCAACGAGCCGCTCTTCCCCGACCCGTTGCAGGCAAAACCCCGGCTCCGGACGATAAAGGGCCGTATAGACCTGGTCCCGCTGGGCGTCCATCATCGGGCAGAGCAGCAGGTCGGCCTGGATGCCGTTGAAGGCCAGGGCTTCCAGGGTGGAGACGCCCACAACAGGCCGCCCCGTCGCCACCGCCAGCCCTTTGACCGTGCCGATGCCGATCCGCAGCCCGGTAAAGGAACCCGGCCCCAGGGTGCAGGCCCACAGATCGATCCTCTCCACACTGAGCTCGGCATCCCGCAATACCTTCTCGATGGCCGGCATCAGCAGAAGGGAAGCATTGATTCCCAGGTTAAAAAATGTTTCCACCAGTACGTCCCGATCCTGCAGGAGAGCGATGCCGACAGTTTTGGAGGACGTATCGAGGGCGAGCATATTCATATTGAGTTACCTGCCGATCATTTTCAAAAGTTCATTGATGAAGCCGATGTTCAGGCGGCCGATATCCATGACGAAGGCGAAAGCCATCAGGAGGACAAGGATCACCAGGCCTACCTGCTGGGCCATCTCCCGCCAGCGGAGATTGATCTCCCGTCCGATGATCCATTCCACGATGAAAAACATGAGGTGTCCGCCATCGAGGACCGGAATGGGCAGCAGATTCAGAACCGCCAGGTTGATGCTCAGCAGTGCCATGAACAGCAGAAAGGGTGTGATCCCCTCCTTGGCCTGGGCGCCGGCAATCTGAGCGATCAGGATCGGCCCCCCCAGATTTTTCGGGGAGACCACTCCCTCGATCATTTTGACGATGCTCACCAGGGTCAATTTCGTGATCGCCCAGGTCTGCTTGAGGCCACTCAAGAAGGCATCCAGGGGGCCTACCCGTGAGATGAGAACCTGCGAGGAAGCGCGGATTCCTATGCGGAAACTCTCCACTTCTTCGCCGAACAGGTTCTTCCCCTTCATTCGCTGTGGAACGAGAGTGACCTCCCAACGGGTTCCCTTCCGTTCGAGCTGTAGCGACAGCGGCTTTCCCCGGCTTTTGCTGATTCCTTCCGCCAGTTCATCCCACTGGGAAATGGCTCGGCCGTCAAGGGCACGGATGGAATCGCCTTCGCGGATCCCCGCCTGGTAGGCGGCGCTCCCCTGCTCCACGCCTCCCACGACGGGTGCCAGGACCGGAATGCCCGTCATATAAACAACGGTAAAGATCAGGATTGCAAACAAGACATTAAAGAGCGGACCCGCCGCCACAATCATGATGCGCTTCCATACGGGCTGCTTCAGAAAGGATCTGCGCTCATCTTCCGGAGAAAGTATATCCTCGGAAGATTCCCCGAGAAGTTTTACGTACCCGCCGAGAGGAATAAGGGAAAGGAGATATTCCGTCTCTCCCCATTTTCGCCCGAGCAGCTTTGGACCGAAGCCCAGGGAGAATTTTAGGACCCCGACCCCGGAATATTTCGCCGCCAGGAAGTGCCCGAGTTCATGGACGAAGATCAGCACGCCCAGGAGGATCACTACGGATACGATGCTTGTTCCGATCATACGCTAATGCCTCATCTTCTGCAGAAGTTGTTTCGCCTCCCGCCGCGCCCAGGCATCCGCTTCCCGGATCTCTTCGATTCCGGGGGAAGCCGCCAGGGAATGGGAGGCCATAACCTTTTCAATGAGTTCGGGAATCTGATGAAAGGGCAGGCCATCGGCAAGAAAAGCAGCGACGGCGATTTCATTGGCCGCATTCAGGACGGCGGGCATCGTCCCCCCTTCTCTGGCAGCGTCAACGGCCAGCCCCAGGCAGGGGAACCGTTTGCTGTCGGGAGGGAAAAACTCCAGCGGGCCGACGGCGAAAAGATCCAGGGACTTATCCGGACAATCCAGCCGTTCCGGAAAAGAAAGGGCGTAGGCAATGGGGATTTTCATATCCGGGATGCCGAGCTGCGCCAGGACGGAACCGTCCACGTATTCCACCAGAGAATGGACAATGCTCTGCGGATGGATGCAGACCTGGATACGCCCGATATCGATATCGAAAAGCCACTGCGCTTCAATAACCTCAAACCCCTTGTTCATCATTGTGGCGGAATCAATGGTAATTTTATTTCCCATCACCCAGTTGGGGTGTTTCAGAGCGTCGGCCGGCTTCACCGCTTGCAGGCGTTCCGCGGAAAAGCGGAAGAAGGGCCCCCCCGATGCCGTCAGGATGATGCGCCTCACCGCACGGGCGGGCTGACCGGAAAGACATTGGAAGATGGCGCTGTGTTCACTGTCCACGGGCAGAATCGCAACCCCTTTGCTTCTCGCCTTTTCTGTCACCAATGCCCCTGCCATGACCAGGGTTTCCTTGTTGGCAAGGGCGATATCCTTTCCCGCCTCGATCGCCGCCAGGGTTGGCAGAAGCCCTGCCGCCCCCACCATGGCGGAGATCACCAGATCGGCCTCTTCAGCATCCGCCACCCGGCAATAACCCTCCTCGCCAGAGAGGATCTCCACCTCCAGCCCGGGCTTCAGGTTTTTTCTCAGTTCATGGGCGCTGCCGGAATCGAGGACGGAGACGACTGCCGGGTGAAATTCTTGGATCTGCTGTTCCAGGAGGGAAATATTCCGTCCCGCAGCGAGGGCGACGATCTGGAAATTGTTCGGGTTCCGGCGAATCACTTCCAGTGCACTGCCGCCGATAGAACCGGTAGAGCCGAGAAGGGATATTTTCTTCATGGGATCACATAGTGCCGATAGTAATAAACGAAAGGCGCCAGGAAAATCAGGCTGTCCAGACGATCCATCATTCCTCCGTGGCCCGGAAGAAGTGTCCCGGAATCCTTGACCCCCGATGACCTTTTAAGGGCGGACTCGCAGAGATCTCCCAGTTGACCGAGACAGTTGCCCACCAGGGCCAGGATGGCCGCGTGTCCGAGAGGCAGGGTCGGCAGGAAGAAGGTCTGATAGAGCATACACGCCAGGATGCTGCCCGCCATGGAGCCGATGGCCCCTTCCACCGTTTTTCCAGGACTGACCAGCGGATAGAGCTTATGCTTTCCCAGGGTCCGCCCGAAATAAAAAGCGGCAATATCACCAGAGGACGTCAGAATCAAAATAAAGAAAATCCATAAGGCCCCGCTTTCTTCCTGGCGAAGGAAGATGAAATGGGAGAGCAGGAGGGGAAGATAAACGAGGGCAAAAAAAACCCGGCCGAGGGGAAGGACGGAAATTCCAACCTTTCTGATATTCCACAGAAAGAGCAGGAAGCTGATGACAATGATGGCCGTCAAGGCAGCCTGGAGGCATTCCGGGCCACCGAAACCCGCTGCAAGGGGAAGCAGCACTGCCCCGAAAAGAACCATGCCTTTTTCCAGGGGAAATTCCTTTCCGAAGGTCATTGCATTGTATTCGATGCAGGCCAAGACTACCACAGCGGTGACAAGCGCGGTAAAGAGGAGGACCGTTCCGAAATAAACGATGGAAACGACGACGGGGACGGCTATGACCCCGGTTATCCATCGTTGGAGATGTGATGTCATACTCTAACTCTACTCCAGCATTTCAGGACCGTTGGGAGGGAAGGGATTTTCACTGCTGTTATCGGTTCGTCCGGAGCTGTTCGCCGGTCCTTCCGAACCGCCTCTCGCGGGATTGATAATCGGCGATCGCTTTCATCAGATCCTCGCGACTGAAATCCGGCCACAGGACCGGGGTAAAGTGCAGTTCCGTATAGGCGAGCTGCCAGAGGAAGAAGTTGCTGATGCGCAGTTCGCCACTGGTCCGAATCAACAGGTCTGGATCCGGCATGCCGGCCGTATCAAGATAGCGGGTAAAAAGCTCCCGGTTCAGGTCCTCCGGTTGAATCCGCCCCTCCTTGCCGTCCTGGAGTATCCGTTTTACCGCAGCGAGAATCTCGTCCCGCCCTCCGTAACTCAGGGCCAGCGTCAGGGTCATGGCCCCATTGACGGCGGTTTTTTCCATGACCTCACCGAGCTTTCTCTGCACAGAATCGCTCAGCGAGGGGATATCTCCAATGGCCCTCAATCGAATCCCCTTTTCAACCATTTCCGCCAGCTGACTGTCAAGGTACTCTTCCAAAAGGCTCATCAGCGCGCGGATTTCCACCTCGGGACGCGACCAGTTCTCCGCAGAGAAGGCGTAAAGGGTCAAGTGTTCAATGCCCAGTTCCCGGCAGGTTCGCACCGTTGCGCGAACCGCTTCTACGCCCTTCCGGTGCCCGAAGATCCGCCCCAGGGCATGTTTCTCGGCCCAGCGTCCGTTGCCGTCCATGATGATGGCGATATGCCGCGGCATTTTTTTTGGGTCAAGCTCCATCAAAAGCGATCCTGATTTTCCTTTCCTTCCATCAGAGCCGTGGGCCGGGAACCCGTCTCCTCCCTCTTCATCCGTTCCGGACGCCAACGGCAGGGATCAACCCGCCCAACGAAAGGGGGAGCCTTTCGGCTCCCCTCACGAAATGATTCAAGCGACAGGATTTTGTGCAAACCGCCTATATTTCCATGATCTCTTTTTCTTTCTGCCCGAGAATTGCCTCGGCTTTTTCAATATAGCCGTCCGTCAGTTTCTGAACCTGCTCCTGGTCGTCATGCATCTGGTCTTCCGAAATATCATTGTTTTTTTTCATCGTTTTGAACTCTTCGTTGGCATCTCTCCTGGAGTTCCGCAGCTTGACCTTGCATTCTTCCGTCATCTTCCGCACGACCTTGACCAGTTCCTTCCGCCGCTCTTCGGTCAAGGGTGGGATGGAAATTCGAATGACCTTCCCGTCATTGTTCGGCACCAGGCCCAGATCGGATTTCTGGATCGCTTTTTCGACAGCGCTCAGGGCGCTCGTGTCCCAAGGCGAGACGAGAATCAGGCGGCTTTCCGGAACGGACAGGGTAGCGACCTGATTGAGGGGCGTGGGTGTGCCGTAATAGTCCACCTTAATCCCGTCCAGCAGTGACACCGAAGCCCTTCCCGTTCGCACCTTGTTAAAAGATTTTTCCAGGGCCTGCAATCCTTTTTCCATATTTTCCTTCAGTTCATCAAAGACCAAGTCCTTCATCGCTAATCTCCAACAAGAGTTCCAATGGGCACTCCAGAAACGCCCCGGACAATATTGCCGCTTTTCTGAAGATTAAATACCAGGATCGGCAACCGGTTATCCCGACAGAGCGACACGGCGGTTGCGTCCATCACTTTAAGTTCTTTGGCTAAGACATCGTTATAACTGATCTTCTGGTACATTTTGGCGTCGGTAAACTTTACCGGATCCTTGTCATAAACCCCATCCACCTTGGTGGCCTTCATGATCACCTCGGCCTTGATCTCCACCGCCCGCAGCACGGCCGCCGTATCGGTGGAAAAATAGGGATTTCCCGTCCCGCCGCCGAAAATCACGACCCGTCCCTTTTCCAGGTGGCGCATCGCTCTACGCTGGATAAAGGGCTCGGCAATTTCCCTCATGGCGATGGCCGTCTGCACCCGGGTTTCGATTCCTGCCTGCTCGAAAGCGCTCTGCAGGGCCAGGCTGTTGATGACGGTGGCGAGCATGCCCATGTAATCCGCGGAGGTGCGATCCATCCCTTTTGCACTGGCTTCGACACCGCGGAAGATATTGCCGCCCCCCACAACGATGCCCAGAGAGACTCCCAGACGCACCACTTCCTTGATTTCCGCGGCTATGGAACTGACCACTTTCGAGTCAATGCTTCTGTCCTGCTGGCCGCCCATCAGGGCTTCCCCGCTCAATTTCAATAAGACCCTGTTATAGAACCGTTTTTCCAAGGATTCGACCACTTCCTGATTTGAAGGATTATTTCTTGATTTCCTCTCCGAGCTGGTAACGGGTAAACCGGCGGACGATGATGTTTTCCCCCGTCTTGGCAATCAGGTTATTGACCAGCGTTTCCACCGTGATATCGGTATTCTTTATGAATTTCTGTTTGGTCAGGCAGACCTCTTCGTAATATTTGTTCAGTTTTCCCTCGATGATTTTATCCCAGATCTTTTCCGGCTTTTTCTCGGCCAGGGCCTGACTGCGATAGATTTCCTTCTCCCGCTCCAGGACATCTTCGGGAATTTCGTCGGGATTTACATAGGTGGGGTTGGAGGCGGCTACGTGCATGGCGATGTCCCTGGCCGCGTTCTGGAAGTCTTCCGTCTTGGCAACAAAGTCGGTCTCGCAGTTCAGCTCAACCATCACACCGATTCTTCCGCCCATGTGAATATAGGAGGCAATCGTTCCATCCTTGGCGGCTTTGGAAGAGCGTTTCGTCGCCGCTGACATGCCCTTCTTCCGCAAGTAATCAATCGCCTGGTCAAAATCTCCATTCGACGAGGTCAGGGCTTCTTTACAGTCCATCATGCCCGCCCCGGTTTTGGTTCTCAATTCCTTTACCATTGCTGATGTAATTTCCACTTCTACTCCTCCTCTACATTGGGCTCGTTTTCGTCCTGATTGGAAGCTGCTATTGCGGAAACGCCTTCCTTGGTTTCGATGCTCTCCGGGATATCCGCTTCGGAATTCTCATCCTCTTCCATCTTTACCGACGCCATCTCCTTGTCCGTTTCCGCCTGGAGCTTTTCCTCGTAGCGCCGCTTTCCTTCCAGGACCGCATCGGCAAATTTTGAGGAGAAAAGCTTGATGGCCCGGATGGCGTCATCATTCCCCGGAATGATATAATCGATCAGGTCCGGATCACAGTTGGTATCGACAATGGCGACAATGGGGATCTTGAGTTTTCTAGCTTCGCTGATGGCGATGGTCTCCCGCTTCGGATCGACCACAAAAAGCGCGGAGGGGAGACCTTTCATGATCCGGATTCCCCCCATAACCTTGAGCAGCTTGTCGCGCTCCTTCTGGAGGCCCATAATCTCCTTTTTGGGGAAGGCCCGGACACTGTCATCCTCGAAGATCTGGTCCAGATAATTCAGGCGGTCGATTCTCTTCTTGATGGTGACAAAATTCGTGAGCATTCCGCCCAGCCACCGCTGATTGACGTAGGGCATGCCACAGCGGGTCGATTCATCGCGGATGGAATCCTGAGACTGCTTCTTGGTGCCGATAAACAGGAGATTTCCTCCCCCGGACACGGTATCGATTACGAAATTGTACGCCGTCTGAAACAGGCCGACAGTCTGCTGAAGATCGATGATGTAAATGTTGTTTCTTGCCCCGAAAATGTAAGGTTTCATCTTCGGATTCCACTTGTTGGTCTGGTGTCCGAAATGAACACCCGCCTCCAGCAGGGACTTCATGGAAATAATCGCCATTGTTAAACTCCTCTTTGTTTTTTATTTTTCCTCCACCCCGTTCATCCCGCAGGGAAACTTTTGAAACCAAAAGCAACGTCCCTCCGGTCCCGGGATGTGTGAGTTGCGCAGGCTGATAGCATAAAGAAGGATAATACGCAAGATAAAAGAGAAAAGCATCCTTTTGAAGCGTTTAGCCCCGAGGCAGCCTACCGGTCGGTCCGGCAGGGCCGGGAGTCTCTTTCGCCTTGTTGTGATTCCGGGAGAATCGGGGCCTGGTCCGAAGCGCTCCAGGCCGCTGTCAATACCGGAATCTATAGATGAAAATCCCCCGAGGCTTCCGGCTGGTAAAGCACCTCCACGATGCGCAGCCTCCGCCGGCGATCGTTGGGCATGGGCCATTCGATGGTCTGGCCGACTGCCAATCCCAGCAAAGCCGCCCCCACGGGAGCAAGCACGGAAATCCGCTTCGAGACGGCATTTGCCTGGGAGGGATATACCAGCGTAACGGTTTCCATGTTTCCGGTAGCGAGATCTTCAAAGCGTACGCAGGTGTTCATCGTGACCACATCAGGCGGAATCTCTTCCGCCGTCACCACGATGGCATTGGCCAGTTCCGCCTCCAGGTTCCGCACATACTCAGACTTGCTCGAGGCCGGCAGGAGGGCTTCCAGTCGCTCCAAATCTTTTTCCGTTACATAAATCCGACGTTCCTGCATCTTCTCATCCTCCTTCCACGATAGGCCTGATCCTGATTTTCATCCTGAAGCATTTTCGAACGGAAGTCCTTACCTTATTAGTTTATTTCTTTGAAATAAACAAATCCTCGATGAATGACCACTCCACCGACGCGTCTGAACAGATTGCGTCAATGCGCTGGGCAAAAGTCTCCCACATGGACTCGGAGACCAGCTCGTAGCTGTGCCCCCAGAAGAAAAAAACCTCTTCCTTTTCCCTGACTCGGTCGTATTTCCGCTGGAATTCCGGATCCAATACGTGACAGGAAGGAGGAAATTCCAGGGTATCCGCCGGGGGAAAAACGCTCGGCCCTTCTTTGCCACCCCGCGCCCAGAGGTAACCGGCGGAACGAACGGCATGAATTACCATATCATTGTACGCATTGAAGGGATAGCAGAATCCGTGGACAGGCTTCCCGAAAAGCTTCTCCAGCAGGTCCCGGCTGGCTTTGAGTTCCCAGTCCAACTGACTGTCCGCCAGTCGGGTGAGGTCCGGATGGGTCATTGAGTGGCTGCAGATCTCGAACCCCTCGTACACCGCAGGCAGTTCGTGAAGGCTCAGCCGCCAGACCTCCCGGCCTTCATGAAGCCAGCCGAAAGACCTTTCTTCCCGATACAGGCCGGGATTGAGGCAGAAGGTCGCCTTTGCCCCATAATGACGGAGAAGATCGAGCAATCGGAGATCGTTGACCAGGCCGTCATCCCAGCATTGAACAATTTTCATGAAACCTTCGCTCCACGGCCCAGGGGATGGTTCCTTGAATGGGCCAAGAAATACCGGCTGAAAGCGACAAGAAGAGAGCGGCAGCTTCATACCGCCTCTTCAACAGGCTGACATGGAAAGCCTGGATCTTTCATTCTGTCCGGGAGTTTTATTGAAATTCCATACTGAGCCGGGCACAAGACATCAGGGAGCGGCTCCAAGCTGCAGAAGTCGCTGGGCAACAAGATCCAGATCTTCTCTTGTGGTGCGATAATTCGTCATACAGGCGCGAATTCCCAATCGTCCGTGGATGAAAACGGGGCCCAGAAGGGCCGTTCCCTCTTCAACCAGTTCAGTCAGGACCCTTTGATTCTTAGCGTCATCAAGATTCCTGAACCGAAAGCAGACCGCATTCAAGGAGACGGGGGCCAGAAGCTCAAAGGGGCTCTTTTCCCGGAGGATTATTTCCTCCAGATACCGCGCTGCATCGAGCATCCGCTCCGTCGTTTCTCTGAAGACCCTGACGCCGAATACCTGGAGAGCGCACCAGATTTTAAAGGCTTTGAAGCTTCGGGAAAGCTGGGGGCCATAATCCATGTAATTGACAAAGAGCGGATCCCGCTCAGCCGTCAGGTAGGAGGCGGTAAAGTTGAACGCCCGTTCCAGTTTGTCGCGGTCACGAACGAGAAGACCGCCGGCCTCGAGGGGTGCAAAGAGAAGTTTATGGGGATCGACCGCAATGGAATCAGCTTTTCCGCAGGGGAGCAATTGGGCTTTCATTCTCGAACTCAGGATAAAAAGGGCTCCATAGGCGCCATCGACGTGCAGCCAGAGATCTTCACCCCGGCAGAAGTCGGCAAGCTCATCGATCGGATCGATGGCGCCGGTATTGATGGTCCCTGCAGTCGCGACGACACAGAAAGGCTGTTTCCCGGCTTTTCGATCCTCGTGGACCGCCGCCGCCAAAAGGTTCAAACGCATTCTAAAATCACCGTCTACCGGAATTTTGCGCACATTATCCAGCCCGAGTCCGAGGATGACGGCGTCTTTTTCCACACAGCGGTGCGCTTCTGTCGAGGTGTAGACAACAAGCGGTGATTTTAATGACTGCAGCCCTGACTTCCGGAAATCGATCCGGCACTTGTCCTGGATGGCGGTCGATAAAGCGGTCAGCGTGGCCATCGAACCGCCGCTGGTGATAATCCCCCCGGCTGTTTCGGGATATTCGAACATCCCGGAGAGCCATCGAATCACTTTCTGCTCGATGACATTCGCTGCCGGGGAAAGCTGCCAGAAATTGCAGTTCTGGTTGAGAGCGGACGCAATGGCATCGGCGAAGGGGGCGATGCCGTTGGGAGGCCCCAAAACATAAGCCAGGAATCTCGGATGAGCGATCGCCGTTGAATTGGGTACAACCTTTTCAGCGATTTCCTGAAACAATTGATCTATTCCAATCCCGCTTTCAGAAAAAGGCTGTGTTAAGATATCGGACAATTCCGTCCGGTCCAGGGGCGGGAGAACGAAGGCCGATGGAATGGACGCCTCGTAGCTGCGGAGGAATTCCGTCAGAAGGCGGCCCGCCCGCTCAATCTCGCCGGCAGTTAAATGAAGTCTGGGTGAGGATGACATGGCTCTTTCTGGCTTTCTGAGTAAATTCGTTAATATACTTGCTGATAAACCGACTCGAAGAAACGTGGAACGCTGAGGAATACTCCGGCTCCGGGTGTGTTTCTCTTTCTGATCTGCCCGGAAATGGGATGGTTCCGCCGCAGTCCCTGCCGATCCTGAAAACGCCGGACCAGGAGGACACCCTTTTCAGGAATCTCCCGGAAGAGTCCGTTCCTCTTCGTGCTCCGCGGTCACGCAATAAATGCCCTTGCCTTTAAACCCAGGAGCGAAGCAGAGATTGTCCGATGTGCACTCCGCTTTGCGGCGATCCCCTGCCCGCCAACGGCTGATCAGGTGCGGCTCCCGGATCAAGGGACGGCTCATGGCGATGTAATCGGCAACCCCTTCCGCCACGAGCCCTTCGGCAGTGGCATAGGACCTTATCCCCCCGACCAGGATCAGGGGGATGGAGATTTCCTTTTTCATGGCCCGGGCTTCTTCCCGGAAGTAGGCTTCCTTTTCCACCGAGTCGATCCGTGGCCGGCTGGGAGACCGCTTGACACTTTTCAACAATCCGCCGCTCAGTTCAAGAGCGTCAAAACCGGCCTCTGCCAGGAGCTTTGCCATCGGGACCGATTCCTCCAGCTCCAGACCGTTCCTGCTATCGTCCTGGCCGTTCATCTTGATCAACAGGGGATAATCCCACCCCACGGCTTCCCGTATGGCGGCGCCGATCTCCAGGCAGATCCGGACACGGTTCCGAAAATCGCCGCCGTACTCATCCCGGCGCTGGTTGTAGAGGGGCGAGAGGAACTGGCTGAGAAGATAGCCATGGGCGGCATGAAGCTCCACTCCGTCAAAATCTGCGGCCTTCGCTCTGCGCGCGCCGGCGGCAAAGGCTTCGACCAGCTCCCGGATGTTCTGCCGGGAAAGCTCCTTCCGGGCCGTATCGAAAGATCCGGCATCGTTCGATACGGCAACCGCAGGACCGACAATCTGGGATTCCGCGGCAAAGGCGCCGGCATGGGCCAGCTGCAGGATGATCCGGCCGCCGCACCGGTGAACCGAGGCCGCCATTTCCAGAAGGCCCGGAATCAGTTCGTCCTTATAAACGCCGAGCTGCCAGGGCGTTGCCTGTCCTTCCGGCCGAACATAGGCATGGCTGCTGACGATCAAGCCGACGCCGCCCTCGGCAAGCCGGGTCATGGTTTCAATCAGCCTTGGCGTCACCTTCCCTTCCGGCGTTGCCATTCCTTCCCAGGTCGCCGAACGGACGAACCGGTTGGAAAGCCTCATCCCGTTGATTTCAGTGGTCTCGAATAATTTTGCCATACGCACCCGTTAAAAGGGTTATTGGACGGATAACCTGCCGGGACAGTCAAAGTCACCCAAGGAATTTGAACGGTCTGGCACCCGCACGAACTCTCAGGCCTGAAATAGGCGAACCGATTAATGCAAATAATCAGTCCATTGGATTTATTTTTATTTTAAAAAGGGTATTAACCTACTGTTAAGCTGTAAGCCGACGCCTTATGTTTGCGAATGATCTGCCCATGGCAAGCCTGCCGTCTAGAATTTGTACGGGTGACTTATGGATCGAAGACGTCGCCGACTTTTCCGCTTGCCCCATGGGATCTGATCCCGCCGGGCGCGAATCCCGTTCTCGGAGGTTTTAAACGCCCTTACTTCACCGGTAAAACAGCCCCTATAGGCGGGGATCAACGGCGCGGGGACGTCCGGAGGGTGGTTTCCCGATCAGGTGTGATAATGGGCGTTGATTTTCACGTACTCAAAGGAAAGATCCGAGGTATAGATCCGGAAGCTCCTGCTGCCCATCCCGAGCTCCAGCCGGACCCGGATGGTGTCTGAGGCCATGATGGCGGCGATCCGGTCTGCGGGCGTAACCGTTCCCTCCCCCATGGAAAAGAGACAGACGTCTTCAAAGAAGAGCCGCACCGCCGTCACGGCAAGGGGAATGCCCAGGGAGCCGGCGGCGGAAATAATCCTCCCCCAGTTGGGATCGCCTCCGTAAAAGGCCGTTTTGACCAGGTTGGAATTCGCCACGGCATAGGCAATTCGGCGGGCCTCGGACTCGGTCCGGGCTCCTTCCACCGTCAGGTCGATGAGCTTCGTCGCCCCTTCACCGTCCCGCACCATGCCGCGGCAGAGGTCATCCAGGACCGCGCAGAGCATCTCCCGGAAGGGGGCGAATTCCCGGGAGCGACGGCGGATCTGCCGGTTTCCCGCCCTGCCGTTGGCCAGGATCAGCGCCGTATCGTTGGTGCTCATGCAGCCGTCCACAGAGATGGCGTTGAAGCTCTGCGCCACTCCTTCCCGGAAGACCGCCTGCAGCGCCGCCGCTTCGATATCGGCATCGGTCATGACGTAAGCCAGCATCGTCGCCATATTGGGCTGGATCATCCCCGCCCCCTTGGCAATCCCGGAAACGGTGACCTCCCGGGAACCAATTTTTGCCTTCCGGCAGGACATTTTGGGGAAGCGATCGGTGGTCATCATGGCCTGTTCGGCATCGGGAATCCCCCCGGAATGCAATCCTGCCACCAGCGGTTCAATCCCTTTTTCGATCTTGTCCACGGGCAGGGGATGGCCGATCACGCCGGTCGAGGAAACCAGCACCAGTTCATCGGCGAGGCGAAGCCCCTTCGCTGTGGCAAGGGACATGGCCAGGGCATCCTGGTAGCCCCGTTCACCCGTCGCGGCGTTGGCATTGCCGCTGTTGGTCAGGACGGCCTGGGCGGTCCCTGAAGGAACCCGCTCCATATTCAGGACCACGGGGGCGGCCTTGAAGCAGTTGGTCGTAAACATCGCGGCAACCTTGGCCGGCACTTCCGAATAAATCAGGGCGAGATCCTTCCGCCCTTCCCCCTTGATGCCCGCGGAAACTCCGTTGGCCAGAAAACCGGGAACCGCATAGTCTTCACCGTTCACGCACTCACCTGCCCTTCAAATCGATCATGACCCCCATGGGGTTTCCATTCCGTCACCGAGAGGGCTTAAGCCCCGCAGCACTTCTTATATTTCTTCCCGCTGCCGCAGGGGCAGGGATCATTGCGGCCGACCTTGTCGCCTTTCCGGCGTACCGTCGCCGGGGCTGCGATATCCTCACCCCGGTTCATGATATAGTCCTGCCGCGTCTGCTCCCGCATTTCCTCCACTTCTTCTTCCCGCTGGATCTGGACGATGCAGAGCTTTTTTAGGGTGTCCTCCTTGATCTGCTGGATCATCTCCATGAACAATTCGTAACCCTCTTTCTGATACTCCCGCACCGGATCTTTCTGACCGTATCCCCGCAGGCCGATTCCTTCCTTGAGGTGGTCCATCCCCAGCAGGTGATCCTTCCAGTGGGTATCGATGCACTGCAGGCTGATCATTTTGATGAGATAGTCCATGAGCGGTTTGCCGAACTCCGCCTCTTTCCGGTTTAAATGATCGTTCGCCGCGGAGACGATTTTTTCTTCGAGGTCCTGGCGGCTCCCCACATCATCCGCCGCGATGTTCATTCGCAGGGAGAACTGCTGGAAAATCCGGTCCTCCAGGCCCTTCAGATTCCACTCATCGGGATGCCGCTTTTCATCCACGTACTCGCCGACCAGGTCTTCTACGATCTCCTCAATGATATCCTGGAGATCCTCCCGCAGTGTGTCCCCTTTGAGCACGCTTTTCCGCTGCTCGTAAATGACCTGGCGCTGCCGGTTCATGACATCGTCATATTCCAGCAGATGTTTCCGGATGTCGAAGTTCTGACCTTCGACCCGTTTCTGGGCATTTTCAATGGCCCGGGAGATGAGCTTGTGCTCGATGGGCTCATTTTCTTCAATGCCCACCTTATCCATGATCGAGGAAATTTTCTCCGCCCCGAAGATCCGCAGCAGATCGTCTTCCAGGGAGAGATAAAAGCGCGAAGAGCCCATATCGCCCTGGCGGCCGGAACGCCCCCGGAGCTGATTGTCGATGCGGCGGCTTTCATGCCGTTCCGTGCCCAGAATATGCAACCCCCCAAGTTCCGCGACCCCTTCCCCCAGCTTGATGTCGGTCCCGCGGCCGGCCATGTTGGTGGAGATCGTCACCTGGCCCGGTTGGCCGGCCTGTGAAACGATCTCTGCTTCCTTTTCATGATTCTTCGCGTTGAGAACATGGTGCTGAACCCCCGCCTGGATCAGGTACTTGCTGAGGAGCTCCGATTTTTCGATGGAGATGGTGCCTACCAGAACCGGCCGTTTCGCGCTGTGCAGCTCCTTGATTTCCTCGATGACCGCCGCGAACTTCTCCTTTTCCGTCTTGTAGATCACATCGGTGTGATCCTCCCGGATCATCGGCATGTTGGTCGGGATCACGACCACATCGAGGTTGTAGATCTTCTTGAATTCTGCGGCCTCGGTGTCGGCTGTTCCCGTCATTCCCGCAAGCTTGGAATACATCCGGAAAAAGTTCTGGAACGTGACGGAGGCCAGGGTCTGGTTTTCCTGCTCGATCTTCACGTTTTCCTTGGCTTCCAGGGCCTGGTGGAGACCGTCGCTGTACCTTCGGCCGGGCATGATCCGACCCGTGAATTCATCGACAATGATGACCTGGCCTTCCTTCACGAGATAATCCACATCCCGCTTGAAGAGCGTATGCGCCTTGAGGGCCTGGTTGACGTGGTGAAGGGTCTCGATGTTTTTCGGCTCATAGAGATTCGAAACCTTCAGGTAGGATTCGACCCGGGCTACGCCCTCTTCCGTCAGGACGACGGTCCGGCTCTTTTCGTCCACAGTGTAATCCGTATCTTTCCGCAGGCGGGGAATCACCTGGTTGATCCGGTAGTATTTATCCGTCGATTCTTCCGAGGGGCCGGAGATGATCAGCGGCGTTCTGGCCTCGTCGATGAGGATGCTGTCCACTTCGTCGACGATGGCGTAGTTAAAGTCGCGCTGCGTATAATCCGCCAAGTCGAATTTCATGTTGTCCCGCAGGTAGTCGAACCCAAACTCGTTGTTCGTGCCATAGGTGATATCGCAGGCGTAGGCGGCCCGACGCTCTTCGTCATCCATGCCGTGGACGATGACGCCGACGCTCAGCCCGAGAAAGTTGTAAATCGGTCCCATCCACTCAGCGTCGCGCTTTGCCAGATAGTCGTTGACGGTGACCAGGTGGGCGCCCTTCCCCTCCAGGGCGTTCAGCACCATCGGCATCGTGGCCGCCAGCGTCTTGCCTTCGCCCGTCTTCATCTCCGCGATTTTTCCTTCGTGAAGCACCATGCCGCCGATGATCTGAACATCAAAGGGGCGCATCTCCATCGTTCGCCGTGAGACTTCGCGGACCACGGCAAAGACCTCGGGCAGAATATCATCCAGACTGGCGCCGTTTTGCAGCTTCTCTTTGAAATAAGGCGCTCTGGCCTTCAGTGCCTCGTCGCTCAAGGCGGCGACGGAGGACTCCAGTGCGTTGATTTCCCGCAGGATGGCCGAGTACTTCTTCAGTTCCCGATCATTCTTGGTGCCTACGATCTTTTTCAGTACCGTTGCAAACATAGACGATGACCTTCTTCCGTTGAAACCGGCAGCAGGGCCGGTTGAAATATTTTTGTCATCCTGACCTGAAATCAGGAAATAAACTCGTTATTCCATACACCATTTGAAACGGATGTCAACCCTTCTTACGTGCAAAAATAATGCTGGCGCCATTGAAGGTCTTGATTTAATTCCAGGTCAGGCAAGCGTTCTCGGCCGCTTGCTGGGAGCGAGGGATTCCTGGCAGGAACACGTTCGAGGAGACAATGAGGCTGTCCGCCCCATCCTGCTCCCGATCAAAAGAGGACAAAGGTTAAGGGATGAAAGCTCCGCGGGCAAACATTCTCCCCCCCGAGGCGCGGCCGGCCTATTTCCCAAAAAAAGAGGAAGGTCCCGGCAGCGCACCGGAAACCTTCCTCGCGGCAGGCAAAGCATAAAGGGGTAAACGGCGGGGCTACTCCTTCTTGATCATGAGCAGCGGGGAGCCGACTTCTACTTTGTCCCCCGGAGAGACCAGGACTTCGGAGACCTGTCCGTTGACCTCGGAAACTACGTTATTGAGCATCTTCATCGCTTCGAGAACAACGAGCAGCTGGCCGGCGGAAACCTCATCCCCCTCGGACACGGAAACTTCGCTCACGGTGCCGGTGATGTGCGATCGCATATCCCCCGCCAGGGCCAAGGCGTCGATCTCCTTGGCCGTCAGCTGGATCTTCCTCGCCGCCGTCGGCCCTTCCGTCTCCAATTCGGTCAAGATGGGCTGGGGGTGGTGATCGATCTGCAGCCAGGTGACCGCGTCCCCCATCTTGGTTTTCCGCTGGGTCCCGATTTCGACAATGTGCAGTTTTCCATAGGCATCGAGAATTTCGAATTTTTCCCCAAGGTTGAAGCCGCCCCGCTTGAACCAGATTTTAGGCGGCAGCACCCAGGTCTTGCCGTATTTCGCCTCGAACTTGAAAAAATCAACGGCATCGTTGGGATGCTGGAGATACAGAACCAGTTCGTCCTTCGTCGCTTCGCGCCCCAGGCGGTGCTCCAGCACCTTTTTTTCCACGGCCAGGTCGATGTCTTCCACCTTCTGCATGCCGTATTCCTCTTCGACAAGGCTTTTCCAGTCCGGACCGAAAACGGCCTCATAGATTTCATCAGCGGGCCGGTAGAAGGGCAGTTCACCATATCGCCCCAGCATGAGGTTTTTCAGATCATCCGTGGCGTCCTTGTACCGCTGGCCTTTCAGAACGTTGTTGGCCGCCGTCGTCCAGAGGATCTGGGATCCGGGCGTCACGCTCCACCAGTTTCCCAGTTCGACATGGACCCGGGGCAGTTCCGTCTGTAGGATTTCCGGCATGCGCTGCAGGAAGCCGCCCTTGAGAGCCTGTTCAAAGCTCGACCCGGTCGCTCCTCCCGGCAGTTTGTGAATCTGGACGGTTGGGTCGAAGCCGAGAAACTGGGATTCAAAATCCTTGTAGTATTCCCTTTCCGGCCGGAGTTTGTTGGAGGTGTCGATAACCGCCTGACGGTCGAGGCCGGCGGCATGGCAACCCAGGTCCTCCAGGATGTCCACCACCGTCAGGATCGGCGGCGGTCCGTAAAAGCCGGTAAAGGCATGATCCCCGGCATTGACGATTTTGGCCCCGCTGCGCACGGCCTCCACGATCCTTCCGATATCCGCCCCGTCCGTGTTGTGGCCGTGATAATGCACGATCAGTTCGGGATAGGCATTCAGGATGGAGCGGACCAGCTCCCCGATCCTTCTCGGCGTTCCCAGACCCCCGTGGTTCTTGATTCCCAGCAGGATCTCCGGACCGGTCACCTCCAGTATCTCTCCGACTTTCTGCACGTAGTAGGCATCGGTATGTTCTGGGCCCGTGGAGAAGCAGATGGCCGGCTCCAGGAGGCAGCCCGCCTTCCGGACCTCCTCGAAAATCGGGATCATATTGGGCACATAATTGAGAAAATCAAAGACGCGCCAGACATGGACGAAACGGGCAAAGGACTTCACCGTCAAACGGATCACGTTTTCCGGGTAAGGCCGGTAGCCGAAGAGGTTGATCCCGCGGCAAAGGGTCTGGAAGAGCGTATCGGGCATGTTGGCGTTCAGCACTTCCAGCTTCTCCAGGGGATTCATCTGCTTGCGCAGCATATCCACGTGGATGGAGGCGCCTCCCGTGATCTCGATGGAGAAATAGCCCGCATCATTCCGCTCCTTGGCCACCAGGAGCTGGGTATGGGGCATGATCCGGTTCTTGAAGTCTGACTGGGAAAGGTCCCGTTCGGTGTTGGTCACATAGAATCCATCCGTGCGCCGGATTTTGTCGAGAACGGCGGAGACTCCTTTTTCCTTTAATTCTTTGGGTGAAACTCTCTCTTCAAGCAGACGTTCTGATATCTTCATGGTTTCATCTCTGTATTGCTGGTTCGTTTAAACACAAGGCCCGTCCTCTTCCCCTTTATGAGCTGCGCAGGCGGCGGCCGTCGCCCGCCTTGGACTTGCAGTCTATTCGAAAAAGTCTAATAGGCGTAGGGATTGATCTTCTTGGCATGGGTTTCGGCGATCAGCCGGGACAGCTTGGCGATTTCCCGTTCTCCTTCCGGATAGAGGAAGATTTCCGGGTGCGTCTCCAGATAGCTGGTGTCGAATTTTCCCTCCAGGAAATCCGGTTCATCGCAGATGGCGAGATAAAAAGGCACCGTACTCTTCGGTCCGATAATGAGAAACCCTTCAAGCGCTCTTTTAAGCCGCTGGATCGTCTGCTCCCAGTTGTAGCCTCGAATGGTCATTTTCACCATCAGGGAATCATATTCCGTTGGAATTTTATAACCCTGATAGACCAGGCCGTCCAGTCGGACTCCTGGCCCGCCGGGGGATTGATAAACCTCCACCCGCTTGCCCCCTTCCGGCAGGAAATTGTTCTTCGGATCTTCGGCATTGATCCGGACCTGGACCGCCTTGCCCAACAGGTGAATCCTCTCCATGGGGATCCGCAGGCGTTCCCCCTCGGCGATCCGGATCTGTTCCCGCACAAGATCCACTCCGGTCAATTCCTCCGTCACCGTATGCTCAACCTGAAGGCGGGTGTTCATCTCCATGAACCAGAACTCGTTGGTCCGGGAGTCCACGAGAAACTCCACCGTTCCGGCATTCACATAACCCGCCACACGAGCCGCCTCGATGGCGGCGCCGTACATGGCGTCGAGCACCTCGGTCGGCAGGTCGGCCGGCGCGATTTCCAGCAGCTTCTGGTGGCGCCGCTGGATGGAGCAGTCCCGCGACCCCAGATGAATGATATGGCCGTAGGTGTCGGCCAGAATCTGGATCTCCACGTGCCGGGGGGCTTCAATGCATTTTTCCACGTAGACGCTTTCGTCGCCGAAAGCGGAAAGGGCCTCCGCCCGGGCCAGGGGAAGTTGAATCTCGAGATCCCCTTCGCTTACCACCTTACGGATTCCTCGTCCGCCGCCTCCGGAAGAGGCTTTCAGCATGATGGGATAGCCGTGCTTGCGCCCGAAGGCGACGGCTTCCCGGAGCCCGGCATCACCGCGAAAGAGGTCCTTCGTTCCCGGGATAAAGGGAATGTTCGCCTGCTCCATGATCTCCCGGGCGATGACTTTGTTGCCCAGGTTGCGGATGACATCGGGGGGCGGACCGATGAAGCTGATGCCGGCCCGCTCGCATTCCGCCGAGAATTCGGGGATCTCGGACAGAAAGCCATAGCCTGGGTGAATGGCATCGGCGCCGCTTTTCCGAGCCGCCCAGATAATTTTTTCGATATCCAGATAATCGCGCCGGGGACCCTGGCCGATCATGATGGCATCATCGGCCAGGCGGATATAATAAGCCTCACTGTCGGGCTTTTCATAGATCACAACACTCTCCATGGAAAGCTCCTTGACAGTGCGGAGGATGCGCAGTGCGATCTCGCCCCGATTGGCAATCAGGACCCTTTTGATCTTTCGCTTGCCGGTCATGTTTCCTTTTCCTCTCGCGTGTACGTCCTATTCTGTCTTCGCCGCAGGGAATTCCCCGGAATCCGCACGGGGAATTTTTCTTAAGCATTTTTTAACGGGAAAAGCAACGGGTTCGTGCAAACAGAATCCCCCACCAAGGCAGAGTTCCCGCCAAAAGCTGAGCATCGTTCACAAGGGACTTACCTTCCGGCGCATTCCGGACAGATAATTCCTGTACCATTTTGATTTACCAGGGTAAACAACGTGTCTTATTTTCTTGACTGCTTATCAAGGTGTAAGAAAAAAGAGTTTTGACGGTTAACCTTCGACTTTGATTGGCAGGTTTTACTATGGCGCCTGGCAGATATTCTAACCTGGATGTTACTTCCGTTTCGTTCGGGATCATGGCAAAGTGGCTGGTCAAAAAGCATTCAGGCCCTTGACCGCTGCCGGATGGTGGTTTGGCAGGATACCATCTTCCCGCACCACCGATGCAGAATTGTTTCGTGCGTTCGTCTCCCCTCAAGGGGACTCTACCCGCAATACATGTTCAGACCGATGAGAGCGGTCAAGTCCGACTGCTGATCAGGAATGGCTGGCGCAATCGTGAGTTGACAAGAATTTCACTCGGTTTGGCCGCAGCTTTCCCGAGGTCTGGAAGATCGACCGGCGCCGCACAACACCACTCAAATCTAAGGCGATAGACCAGTGAAGATCCGGCTACAAGGAGTCAACCACGATATCATCGGCATTCATGAGCCACGACACCGTACTCGTATACATACCCAGGTTTATGCCCCCTCCGGTGTAAGGCGCCCGGGAGTCAAATCCGGTGTCGGTAACGTCGATCACCTGGGCCCCATCATAAAAGACCTGGATCCGGTTTCCCTGAAAATTTACCTTGAGCGTGTGCCACGCGGTCCCCACGGTCGGCACACTGGCCTGCGCCATGGCGGTCCCGCTCCACGTCGTCCAGCTCCGAAACTTGACGACTTTCACAACATTGGACGGATATACCCAGACGCCGTAATGCGCGCCCGTTGCGGGATTCAAACGTCCGCCCAGCCCGGCACCCGGCGCTCCCGCATTGAGCTTGATGCGGCCTTCCACGGAATAATCGGTCCAGTTCCCGGCAACATAGGCGTATCCATAGCTTTTCAATGGACTGGAACCGGTCATCACGCCGTTGGCCGCATTCCACGATCCAAGTTTCGTGACCCAAAGCGGATCGGCGCCGCTCTCCACGGAAAAATCGTCCCGGAAGAGAATGTTGCCTGCCGGATAAACCTCCAGCGAGGCGGTCCGGCTCGTATCGTTGCAGCGGGCGGTAATCACCGCCTGGGTTGTCGCAGCGACTTCGCCGGTATTGATGTTGAAGGCGGCCGTTTTGGCCCCTGCCGCTACCGTCACGGAAGTCGGCACAACGGCTGCCGCGTTGCTGCTCGTGAGGGTGACCACCTGCCCTCCCGTCGGCGCCGGGTTGTTCAGCGTCACCGTTCCCGTTGAGGAGCTCCCGCCCGGCACGGACGCCGGACTGATACCCAGGGAACTGAGCGCGACAACAGGAACGCTTCCGCTGGCCAGGTCAGTAACCAAGATATCATCGGCATTCATCAGCCACGACACCGTACTCGTATACATACCCAGGTTTATGCCCCCTCCGGTGTAAGGCGCCCGGGAGTCAAATCCGGTGTCGGTAACGTCGATCACCTGGGCCCCATCATAAAAGACCTGGATCCGGTTTCCCTGGAAGGTCGCCTTGAGCGTGTGCCAGGAGGTTCCCACGGCCGGCAGGCTGGCCTGCGCCATGGCGGTTCCGCTCCATGTTGTCCAGCTCCGAAACTTGACGACTTTCAAAACATTGGACGGATATACCCAAATGCCGTAATGAGCCCCCGTTGCGGGATTCAAACGACCGCCCAGTCCGGCGCCCGGCGCTCCCGCATTGAGCTTGATGCGGCCTTCCAGGGAATAGTCGGTCCAGTTCCCGGCGACATAGGCGTATCCGTAACTCTTTAAGGGGCTGGAGCCGGTCATTGCCCCGTCGGCTATATTCCACGATCCCAGTTTCGTAACCCAAAGCGGATCGGCGCCGTTCTCCCCGGAGAAATCGTCGCTGAAGAGAATGTTGCCTGCCGGATAAACCTCCAGCGTGGCGGTCCGGCTCGTATCGTTGCAACTGGCGGTAATCACCGCCTGGGTTGTCGCAGCGACTTCGCCCGTGTTGATGTTGAAGGCGGCCGTTTTGGCCCCTGCCGCCACAGTCACGGAAGCCGGCACCACGACGGACGCATTGCTGCTTGTGAGCTCGACCACCTGACCTCCCGTCGGCGCCGGATTGTCCAGCGTCACCGTTCCCGTTGAGGCGCTCCCGCCCGGCACGGACGCCGGACTGATACCCAGGGAACTGAGCGCGACCACGGGAACGCTTTCACTGGTCAGGTCTGTAACCAAGATATCATCGACATTCATGAGCCACGAGGTCGCAGCCGTATACATATCCAGGCTTACGCCCCCTGCGGTGTAAGGCGCCCGGGAGTCAAACCCGTTGTCGGTAACGTCGATCACCTGAGCCCCATCATAAAAGACCTGGATCCGGTTTCCCTGGAAGGTCGCCTTGAGCGTGTGCCAGGAGGTTCCCACGGCCGGCAGGCTGGCCTGCGCCATGGCGGTTCCGCTCCATGTTGTCCAGCTCCGAAACTTGACGACTTTCAAAACATTGGACGGATATACCCAAATGCCGTAATGAGCCCCCGTTGCGGGATTCAAACGACCGCCCAGTCCGGCGCCCGGCGCTCCCGCATTGAGCTTGATGCGGCCTTCCAGGGAATAGTCGGTCCAGTTCCCGGCGACATAGGCGTATCCGTAACTCTTTAAGGGGCTGGAGCCGGTCATTGCCCCGTCGGCTATATTCCACGATCCCAGTTTCGTAACCCAAAGCGGATCGGCGCCGTTCTCCCCGGAGAAATCGTCGCTGAAGAGAATGTTGCCTGCCGGATAAACCTCCAGCGTGGCGGTCCGGCTCGTATCGTTGCAACTGGCGGTAATCACCGCCTGGGTTGTCGCAGCGACTTCGCCCGTGTTGATGTTGAAGGCGGCCGTTTTGGCCCCTGCCGCCACAGTCACGGAAGCCGGCACCACGACGGACGCATTGCTGCTCGTGAGGGTGACCACCTGCCCTCCCGTCGGCGCCGAATTGTTCAGCGTCACCGTTCCCGTTGAGGAGTTCCCGCCCGGCACGGACGCCGGACTGATACCCAGGGAACTGAGCGCGACCACAGGAACGCCTCCAGCGATCGGGTACGATATGTCGACAGAGGTAATTCCTCCGACCTTGATCTTGATTCCCTGTCTATACGTCCGGTATTGGCTTGAATCGGCCGTTTGATGATCCAGCTTGATCTGAAGAGCGGAGGATGCAAGGTCCCAACCCGGGATGAAAAACTCGATGGCGGCGTCCGGGTCTTGGGCGCCCGTCAGTTGAGCTGCGACATGAAACCGGTTATCCTCCGTCGTATAGTAGTGGACATCCTCCAGTGTAATTACGGAGCGCCTGGTCCACCAATCGTAGACGCCGGCCGCGTTAGTCGGCCAGATTGCAGGCTTGGCTGCACAGTAGCGGATATAAGCGTTGGGCTTCAGGCTGGTCGACACGGTGTGGTTGTACAGGTTGATCAGCGCCCCGAGATCGTAATAATAATCGACGAGGGCGTAGATCGTGTCGGTGGTGTGACGGTCCTCCGATGACTGGGCCACATCCGCACCGATGTACCAATCGCTTACCGGCAGGGAGACAAAACCGAAGCGTTTGCCCGGCGAACGTGTCGAGACCGTCCAATGGGGGAAAGGACTCAACTTCTGCTCGCCGGCGGCTACGATATTCAACGCGTCCAGGATCTCATAAGAATCTTCCCGGGTCGAATTGAAGTATGGCGCTACCCAGGTCCTCTTGTTCGTATCCAACCCGGCCAGCCAAGTGTCGATGTCATCGAGAGAGCGGGACATCGACTCCAAAGCGTAAGCCTTACCGTTTGAGTAACCTGAGGGTTGAAAATCCAAGGCTTCATCCAGCCCCCAATGCCAGTAATCGTATTGGCTTATGGTCAGGCTGGTGTTGCCGGGGTTCTTCAGCCCACCATTGTGGGACCCGATGGTCGCCCCATACAGCGAGACGGCATTTCGCAAGCCGGCCACGACGGCAGGGTCATTCCCCATTTCTTCGCGCACTGTTCCCGTACAGAAGTAGTAGTCTCCCTTGGCTCCGACAGATTTTTCATTTTCGGCGGAAGCCTCGATTGCAGAAATTTTATCCTGATAGTTTTCAAAGTCATGGCGGCTCAGATAAGCGGCATTGTAGGGATAGGGCCAGGGGCTGACCTTGACGATAGGAAGGAAGGATGTCCCGAACGCCCATTCAATGGCATTCCGGAAGATTCCATAGGCGTACATCCCCGGATGCCCCCCTCCATGTCCGATGAGCGGCTGCATTGCCGCATGATAGATGAAGTATCCATCCCCATACCGTTTCACAGTCAGATAGGGGCCCTGGTCAGAGTAAGCAATGACGGTTGCATCGCCGGCGATCGTCTGCCAGGTATGGTGGGTGGACTGACGTATGTGGGTGGGTGAAATCCCCCAGTTGATGTCCTCGGAAGTCAACGGCATCCGCCAGGTCAGTGTACCGGAAGGAATATGCGACACCAGGCGGTGTTCGCTCTGCTTGGTAAAAGTGCTGGACACCTGCCAGTTGTTGAGGGCGGAGCTTGCGGAGCGCAGGCCCATTTCGGCAGTCAGCGCAAAGTCGCCACGGCTTGTTCCATCCGGGTAACGGGTAAACGCAGAGGAACCGACAAGCAAAAAGCCTCCGGCGGAAACATATTCCCGCAAGGGGTCTATTTCGTCGTCATCAACGGCCTCGGCTGACAGGCTGATGACGATCGGGAATCGCGGCTTGTCACCATCAAGCAGAAAACCGGCGGCAATTTGGGCATCATTCACCACCACAAAGGGTGTGCCATCCGAGAGAAGGGCCTCTTTTAAAGACTCCGGCATGACATGATATGGCCACCAGGGGGTCCACCATTCCTTTCCCGTGGTTCCCGAGCCCGTCGGGGTCGGCGAATCGGCCGTTATGGACTCCAATGCCTGCGTTGCCTCTGAGACATGGATTGCCACGACAGGCTCCACCGCCAGCGCCGGAATGGAATAAGAGAGCGCCAGAAAGAAGAGGAAGATGATAATTTTAAACCGTCGCATTAGATTCTCCTATGAAACCATCTTGCGGTAAAGTGAGACCATTCCGATCCTCATCCGTTTTCCGCCCTGCCCCCGGGAAATACCCACCAAACCGACCGGCATCAAAATAGGAGCGCTCCAAGATAAAAAACACTTCCCGCAAGGCAGGAGACAAATCCGTGTTAATGCTTCTCCCGGATCCAGCGATGGCGTTTCTCCGCCTTGCATTGCCATCGATGCCCATGCCGCGCGTCCTTGGAGTTTCTTTATGCACATTATTCAAAAATGAAACAATAGGGAAGATCATGATTTATGATCCCTAATTCCCTTAGGGTGAATCATAAATACGCTTAGAGAATATAAGGGTTTTTCCTTAATGCCCAAAATCTAAGAAGAGAACATTTTCTTTGAACGTTGCTGTCGTCACAGATCTCGTTCTTTTCCTCTCGGCAATTCTCAAGGGCAGGAAAAACGGGGAAGAGAGGACGAGCACCGGGGGGGGGAAGCCAAACAGAGAGGGTTTCCTCTTGATTTCCGGTGCATTTTAACAGACCATCCAATCGATGGTAATTGTCTCTAAGATCTAAAATTTACTTGACGATAAAAGGAGGAATAGGCTAAACACCCGCCAGCATAAGTAGCGATGACATGACTGATATGTATATAGGGAAAGAGGGAAAGGAGATTTCATGGCAAAATATGAATCCAGAAGTTTGAGAAATGTCGCAATCGTTGGACATGGCGGCACCGGGAAGACCACGCTGGGCGAATCCTTTCTTTTCGTCAGCGGGAAAAGCGAAAGAGCCGGCCGGGTGGATGAAGGCACTTCCACGCTTGATTACGAACCGGAAGAGCAGCGGAAGCACATTTCCATCACCTCGGCAACCGCCTTTGTGGACTGGGACAAGCACAGGATCAACATTGTGGACACTCCCGGGGATTCCAATTTTGCCTTTGATACAAGAAGCTGCCTGCGCGCCGTCGATGGGGCGATTGTTCTGGTCGATGCCGTCAGCGGCGTGGAATTTCAGACCCAGAAAGTCTGGGAATACGCGGATCGGTATAAGCTGCCCCGCCTCGTCTTCATTAACCGCATGGACCGGGAACGGGCCGATTTCTCCGGCGCCCTGGAAAGCATCAAAGCCAAAATCCAGAAAGTGACTCCCATCTTTCTGCCCATCGGCGCGGAAGAGGCCTTTAAAGGCGTCGTCGATCTCATCGCCATGAAGGCCTACCTCTTTGAAGACCCCAAGGGCGCTTACAAAACTGTCGATATCCCGGCGGATCTTCAGGACGAAGCACAGAGCATGAGGGAAACGATGATGGAAGACATCGCCGAATCCGACGAGAACCTTATGGAAAAATACCTTGAGGATGGAGAGATCAGCGCGGAAGACATGAAGGCCGGGCTGCGGGCCGGGGTTCTGTCCGGCTCCATTGTTCCGGTAGCCTGCGGCGCTGCCCTGAAGCATATCGGCATCGCTCCTCTCATGGACGTGATCGTCCGCTATCTTCCCTCCCCGATCGACCGGGGACCGGCGATCGGGGTGAAACCGGGAACGGAGGAAGTCGAGGAGCGGCTGCCCGACGAGTCCGCCCCCTTCTCCGCCTACGTCTTCAAGACCATTGCCGATCCCTACGCCGGCCGCCTCACTCTCTTCCGCGTCTATTCGGGAACCTTGAAATCGGACACCCCGATTTACAACAGCACCCATAAAACCGCGGAGCGCTTCGGCAACGTCTTCTACCTGGAAGGGAAAAACCAGAAACCCGCCGAAGTTCTCGTCCCCGGGGATATCGCCGCCGTGGCCAAGCTGAAGGAGGCGACGACGGGCGATACGCTCTGCGCGGAGAAATTCCCCATCCTTTTCGAAAAGTTGGAGCCGCCTCCCGCGGTCATGTCCTTCGCCATCGAGCCGAAGACCCGGGGCGACGAAGAAAAGATCGTCTCTTCCATCCTGCGGCTCAGCGAAGAGGATCCGACCCTGACCTTTGTCCGCAATGACGCAACGAAGGAAATGATCCTCTCCGGCATGGGGCAGGTTCATATCGAGGTCAATGTGGAGAAGATGAAGCGGAAGTTCGGTGTGGATGTCAACCTGAAGTCGCCGAAAGTTCCCTACCTGGAAACCATCAAAGGCAAAACCAACGTTCAGGGCCGCTACAAGAAACAGTCAGGCGGCCGCGGACAGTTCGGAGACTGCTGGATCGATATCGAGCCCCTGCCCCGGGGAAGCGGTTTCGAATTCGCGGACAAGATCGTGGGCGGCGTCATTCCTCAGCAGTACCGTCCCGCCGTGGAAAAGGGCATTGTCGAGGCCATGGCGGAAGGTGTCATTGCCGGTTATCCCTTCGTCGACGTCCGGATTTCCCTGGTTGACGGATCTTACCACACGGTGGATTCGTCGGAAATGGCCTTCAAAATCGCTGGGTCCATGGCCTTCAAGAAGGGCATCATGGCCTGCCAGCCCATCCTGCTGGAGCCCATCGTCAACATCGAAATCGAGATTCCAGACGAGTACATGGGTGATGTCATCGGAGACTTGAACAGCCGCCGCGGCAAGGTTCTGGGGATGGACAGCAAAGGGAACCACCAGATCGTCAAGGCTCAGGTTCCCCTGGCGGAAATCCTGAAATACGCCCCCGATCTGACGTCCATGACCAGCGGCCGGGGAACGTTCACCTATTCGCATTCCCACTACGAAGAAGTGCCGGCTCATCTGGCCGAAAAGATCATCGCCGAATCCAAGAAAGAGAAAGAAGAGGCCTGAGATCATGAACTTTCAAGCCGGAGTGGTCACGGTCAGCGACAAGGGCTCCCGGGGGGAACGGGAGGACCTCAGCGGGAAGGAAGTGGTCCGCCTCCTGGAAGAGCTCCCCATTTCCGTCCGGGAAACGGTCATCATCCCCGATGAACAGGATCAGATCCGCCAGACCCTGATCGAGCTTGCCGACGGGAAAGGGCTGGATCTCATCGTGACGACTGGGGGCACGGGCGTTACGCCCCGGGATCTGACACCCGACGCCACGTTGGAGGTGATTGACAAGGCCCTTCCCGGAATGGCAGAGGCAATGCGCCAGGAAAGCCTGAAGAAGACCCCCCATGCCATGATTTCCCGGGCGGTCGTCGGCATCCGGGGCCGGACTCTGATCATCAATCTTCCCGGCAGTCCCCGGAGTGTGCGGGAGAACCTGGCGGTCGTTCTTCCCGCACTGAAGCATGCCCTGGAAAAAATCAGGGGGGATGAGACGGAGTGCGCAACGCCCTGAGCCGGCTCCGGGCGTCCTCGATGTGCGTTCCCGGCCAGTAGATGCGTCCGCACCGGGGGCAGGTCTGAAACCGTTCGTACCGTTCAAAGACATAAGGAGGGACGCGGTCTTTCGCCGCGTCCCTCGCAAGTTCCTCAAGGAGGACGTTGCACCGCAGGCAGCGGCTGAAATACTGTTCCGTCTCGGGTATCAGCCGCAGCTTTTCCAAGACCTCTTCCACCTGCCTCTCAACCCGTTCATTTTCGACCACGAGCAGGATTCCCTGGAACTGCCGTCCGGCAAGATCCCTTTTTCTCGTCAATACGACCCGGTCTTCCAGCTGGGCTTTCCGCAGGAAGCTCCGGTCTGCCGCCGCACGGTAGTAAAGCGTATCATACCCGAGCATGCGCAGCCGCAGGGCCAGCTTCCCCAGGTTGATATCCGTCAAGAATTTCATGGTGTTTATTGAATTCGGCAGGCGGCCGGATAGAGAATCGCCGCCGCGAACAGCCGCCCGTTTTCCCCTTGCCGGGAAACCTTCAGGCGTACCCGGGAAGCCAAGCGTCCCCTTTCCGACAGCGATCGCGCGGATTTTCCGAAAGCAGCCCGAGGATCAGGAACTTCTCCCTGTCGCCGACCGCGAGGATTTGCCGCCTTTCCCTACCGCCCTGCCCTGTGCACCGAATCTGGAGCCGGAGAAATCCATGGCTCCCTGTTTCTTCGTGAAAAGGTCTTTCCGGGATCAGCTCTGAGAAGCCGGTCCGGGCAGCTTGGGTTCTTCCCGGACGACTGGGGGTTCATTCTCCCGCACATCCCGCTTCAGATCCCGCACCATGCGATTCAGGCTGTTGATGGTGCGGGTCAGCCGGAAGCGGTCGATAATGCCCATAAAACCGGTAAAAACCACCCCCACCAGAAAGGCGATGAAGATCAGCATGTAGACAGGCAGGGTGACGTCAAGGACATCATAATAAACCAGATGAACCGAAAGGGTGTTCTGCAGGGAAAAAGTGATGACGAAGAGAATCAACAGGGAAATAATGATGGTGTAAAGTACCTTCATCTCAGTCCTCCAGCCGGTACTTGTTGAAACAGGGTTTGAGCGCCTCACCGCACTTCAGGATGTCATCGGGAATGACGCGGATGTCTCCCACGACGCTCATGAAATTCGTGTCCCCGCTCCAGCGCGGGACCACATGGATATGGAGATGATCATCGATGCCCGCCCCGGCCGCTCTGCCCAGGTTCATGCCGATGTTGAAGCCGTCGGGGCACATGGCCTCCCTCAAAACCCGGACGGAAATGTCCACAAGATTGAACATTTCCTGTTTTTCCTCCGGGAGCAGATCGTCCAGGCGGCTGGCGTGGCGGTAGGGAATGATCAGCAGATGTCCGTTGGTGTAAGGATAGGCGTTCATCATGACGAAAGCGGTCTTTCCATCCAGAAGAACGTATTGATCGTCCCTGACGGATTCCTTGCAGAACACGCATCCTTCCACCTTCTCCCCCTTGATGTATGCCATACGCCACGGGGCGTATATCGATTTCATAGCGGATTGTCCCTGCCGATTCCGTGATGATGAAAAAAACGCGAAATTCCAGAGCCGGGCGGTTGCCGACGGCCGGAAGAATTCCTTCCCTCCAAGATGCCGCTGTTATTCATACGGTATTCAGAATTCTTTTTCAACTTCAATTCTAATGATATTCCCCTTGATCCGATTGCCGATTTCCAGAATCCCTACCGTATTTTCCGGGGCATAGCGATTGTCCAAGGCTGATCCGGGGTTGAAGAAGAGAACCCCCTGCTTCCATCGGTTGACCGGGTGATGCGTGTGCCCGTAAATGACACAGTCGACGGGCGACAGGAGGGCGCAAATTTTTTCCGCCAGGTGTTCCGGATACCCCCAGCCATGCATCACACCGAGCCGAAACCCCCCGATCTCCAGGAGGAGGCGGTCGGGAAGTTGTTGCCGGACGGAAAGGGGATCCGAGTTTCCAAACACCGCCAGGACTTCCCGCGTTCCGAAAACGTCCAGAACGGAAAGGTCCACCAGGTCTCCCACATGGATGATCCGGTCCACTTCATGGAAATAGCGGTCGACAATCCCCCTCAATTTCCTGCCGGCGCCGGTCAGATGGGTATCCGAAATTACGCCGATCTTCAAGGGTAAATCCTCCCTGGTCTTCAGCATTCATCAAGGAAACGATGCAGCGCTTTGATTTTTGAAACCCATAAAATCAGGCCGCCTGCCCTGAAACAGCAGCCGCAAAGCTTCCACCGCGGTAACGTCTTCGGAAAACATATATCGGCATTCCCTGCCCAAGGACAAGAACTTTGTGCGGATTTCTTTGGCTCATTTCCAAAATATCCCTGGAATCGCCGCGGACAGATCGGGATGAACAGCTGAGGGCGATCCGTCCCCTTTGTATTGACTTTCCCGCCATGCCTGTACTAGATTGCGTCATACTTCTGATTAAGTTCGATAAATTTACTCTACTTCAAAGCGCCCGAAGGGGCGTGGGTCGCTGATTTCTGGAGTCGAATATGCTGGAATCCTCCCTGGATAAAATCGCCGAAACCATTCTGGGTCTCGATGAGGCTTCCCTCTCCGGGCTCTGGGAGAAATACAAGAAAAGGATGGAGCATTTCGAGACCTCGCGGGAATGGGAAAAGTCCGTCATCATCTTTTTTCTGATCAATGCCGTCCGGGTGAAAAACCAGATCTTCAACGAACAGCTTCTCCGCCTGCAGGACCAGGAAGCCGAAAAGCCGAAAACTCCCAAAGGAAAACCTCATCTCCGCCTGGTTAAATGATGGATCCCGAAAGCGCCCGGATAAAAATCGAAGACCTCAAAACCCGGATCGAGTATCACAATCGCCGCTACTACCAACTGGATGATCCGGAAATTTCCGATGCGGAATACGACCTCCTTATGGAGGAGCTGCTCGCCCTGGAGCGAAAATTCCCCCAGTGGGTGACCGCCGATTCTCCCAGCCAGCGGGTGGGAGCGGCCCCTCTGACCCGGTTTGCCCCCGCCGTCCATCGCACCCCCATGCTGAGCCTGGCCAATGCCTTTTCCGAGGGGGAAATCCTCGAGTTCCACGAACGCCTGAAGCGCTTTCTCGGCACCGAGAAAGTGCTTTCCTTTGTGGTGGAACCCAAGATCGACGGGGTGGCCGTCAACCTGATCTACACCAACGGCATCCTTGCCAGCGGCGCAACCCGCGGAGACGGCGCTACGGGAGAAGACGTGACGCAGAACATCCGCACCCTCCGTACGATTCCCCTGAGAATCCTGAGTTCCGCCGAGTATCCGGCACCGGAAGAGATCGAAGTCCGGGGTGAAATCTATATGGAAACGGCCGCTTTCCGGAAACTCAACGAACGCCGCCTGGCGGCCGGCGAGGCCCCTTTCGCCAATCCCCGCAATGCCGCCGCCGGCTCCCTGAGACAGCTTGATCCCGCCGTCACCGCCGGAAGGCCCCTGAAAATGTTCTGTTACGCCGTGGGGCTGGTCCGGGGACTAAACTTCAGCCACCATCACCAGGTCCTGGAAACCCTTTCCGCCTGGGGGTTCGCCGTCAATCGCCTGATTCGGCCGGCGGAAAACATTGCGGACTGCATCGACTTTTACCGGGAGCTTCAGACGCGCAGAGGCGACCTGCCCTATGAAATTGACGGGATGGTAATCAAGGTGGATGACCTTGCCCTCCAGGAGCGCCTGGGCAACCTGTCCCGGAGTCCCCGCTGGGCGGTGGCCTGCAAGTTCGCCGCCACGCAGGCGACCACCATAATCGAAGAGATCATCGTCAACGTGGGCAGAACGGGTGCACTCACCCCCGTCGCCCTCATGAAGCCGGTGCAGGTGGGCGGCGTCACCGTCAGCCGGGCCACCCTGCACAACCAGGATGAAATCGACAAGAAGGACATCCGCGTGGGCGATACCGTTCTCGTCCAGCGGGCGGGAGATGTCATCCCGGAAGTCGTCAAGGTGATCGCGACCCGGCGGACCGGCCGGGAACAGTCTTTCAAGATCCCAGGAATCTGTCCTGAATGCGGTTCACCTGTCGTCCGGCTCGCGGGGGAGGCAGCCCACCGCTGCCTCGGCATCTCCTGCCCGGCACAGATCCGGGGGCACATCGCCCACTTTGCCTCCCGTGGCGGCATGGACATCGAAGGACTGGGGGAAAAGCTGGTAACACAGTTGGTCGATACGGGACTGATTCGCGACCCGGCGGATCTCTATTTCCTGACCCGCGAGCAGCTGCTCAAGCTGGAGCGCATGGCGGACAAATCCGCCTCCAATCTCCTGGCCGCCATTGAACAGTCCAAGTCCCCTCCCCTGGAAAAGCTGATTTACGCCTTGGGGATCCGTCACGTGGGAGAGCACTTGGCGGAAATTCTCGCCCGGCGGTTCGGGACCCTGGACGACCTGATGGCCGCCTCAGAAGAGGAGCTCCGGGAAATTCGCGATGTGGGCCCGGAAGTGAGCAGCGGCATCGTCCAGTTTTTCCGCAACGACTCCAACCGCCGCGTCGTGGAAAAGCTTAAACAAGCCGGGGTTCGCCCCATGGAAGTGGTCCCTCGGCCCACGGCGCGTCTGTCGGGCAAGGTTTTTGTCTTTACGGGAACCTTGAGCCGGATGACCCGGAATGAAGCCAGGCAGATCGTCGAGTCCCTGGGGGGGCAGGCGGCCGGTTCCGTTACCCGGACCACCGACTATGTGGTCGCCGGTGAGGCCGCGGGCTCCAAGCTGCAGAAGGCCCGGGAGGCGGGCATTCCCATTCTGTCGGAAGCGGAGTTTCTGTCTCTGGCAGGGAAAGGATAAGCAATGAAGCGGGCCCATGTCTTTGTCACCGGAAGAGTCCAGGGGGTTTTCTTCCGCGCCCATACCCGGACAGCGGCGCTGAGGTTTCAAGTGACGGGCTGGGTCCGTAACCTTCCCGACGGACGGGTCGAGGCCGTCTTCGAAGGCCCGGCGTCGAAAGTTGACGCCATGGTCGACTGGTGTCGTCAAGGCCCCTCGCACGCCGTCGTGGAACACCTGGAAGCTACCGAGGAGCCTTATACGGGCACCCTGCCCGACTTTATCATCCGGTACGAGAACCCTTAGCCGACCGGACCCGTTGGCAAGCTTCCCCTTCCCGGCCGGCATTCCCCTTTCCCGACCTTCCCGCTGCCGGGCAAGCCCCCCTCCGGGATCAGCGGTCTTTGCGCCGCTCATACTCCTGCAGGGTGTCTGAAAAACCGGGCATGGCTTTGAGAATCGTGGAATCGTCCACGCAGTAGGCGATGCGGAAGTAGCCCGGGCCGCCGAAGCCGATCCCCGGCGTGGTGAGGACTCTGCGCAGCTGGAGCGCCCGGACATAGGTCACATCGTCGGGGATGGGGCAGCGGACGAAGAGGTAAAAGGTCCCTTCCGGTTTGGCAAAGGTATATCCGCAGTCCCTCAATCCCTCGCAGAGCAGATCCCGCTTCCGCTGGTATTCCTGCACGTCGGCCTTCACCCCCTGAATCCGGGCAATCACCCGCTGCATCAGGGCGGGGGCATTGATGTACCCCAGGATTCGATTGCAGAAGATCATCCCGCTGAGGACCTCCTGCCGTTCGGCCAGTTCCGGGTGGAGGGCGATGTACCCGATTCGTTCCCCCGGCACGGACAGGCATTTGGAATAGGAAAACGCGATGATGCTGTTTTTGCAGTACTCCATGATGCAGGGGACCTGCTTGCCGTCATAGACGATTTCATTGTAGGGCTCATCGGAAACCAGGTAGATGGCCCTCTGGTAGAGATTTCCCTTTCCCTCGAGAATCGCGGCCAGCCCCGCAATGGCTTCTGCATCGTAGATTCTTCCCGTGGGGTTGTTCGGCGAATTGATCAGGACGGCCCTGGTTTTCTCCGTAATGGCCGCCCCGATCGCCTCAAGGTCCAGGCTGAAATCCTCTTTGGTGGGCACGATCCGGCTGACCCCGCCGCAATTGTCCACGTAAAACTCGTACTCGACAAAATAGGGGGCGAGCAGGATCACCTCGTCGCCGGGATCCAGGATCGTCTTCATGATGACATTCAGTGCGCCCGCCGCGCCGCAGGTCATGATGATCTGCTCGAAGGTGAGCGGCACCCGATACTTCTGCGACAGGTAGCCCGCGACCGCTTCCCGGGTCTCCGTATACCCTGCATTGGGCATATACCCATGCTTGCAGGGAACGGCTTCTGCGGCAACCTCCATCAGGGCATCGCCGAATTCCGCCGGCGTCGGCACATTGGGATTTCCAAGGGTGAAATCAAAGACGTTCTCCGGGCCGTATTTTTCCTTGTAGATCAAACCCTCTTCGAACATTTTCCGGATCCAGGAAGATCGGGAGAGCATTTCATGAATTTTCTTCGAAACAGGCATGTCTGCTCCTTTCCAGCGTCTAAAACATCAGGATCGTTTCGTTTCCCGGGTAACATATGATTCTGTGCGCCTGATTCCCGATGATGTCGATGGAGACGGCATGGAGAACCTGTTCGTCCTGTCCGGGATTAATGCAAAGGGCGCCTCCGATACGGTCCCTGATTTCCTCCGTCATGCGGTAGGACTCGTGTATATGACCATGAAGGGTCAGCGGGGGCTCATGTTGTTCGACAAACTTCCGCACCGCACGACTTCCGATGTGACGTCCGCTGTAGAGCACATCGAGTTTGGTCGCATAGGGTGGGGCGTGGGTTACATAGATCGTTTGCGCCGGATTGGACATCTGCGCCAGCATTTCCAGTTCTTCCTCGATCGTGTTGTGCGAGAGGAACCAGTCACGAGCGTCAGTGACCTCAATGCCGCCTGTTTCGCTGCTGGTGCAAACCTGATAGGATCGATCCGGAACCGTCGCACGTTCGGCATCCAGCCGTTCCCAGTCTTTGATCAGGAAAGGGGTTGGCGGCACGCAGGAATATCCGGCGATAAACAGGCTGCCGGAAAGGGAATGCGCGCGCAGGTGCAGCAGTTTTAAGAGTCCTTCCCGCGCCATTTCTTCGAGCCATCCCATGTTGGCGGCGAAGTCATCGTTGCCCATCATGAGGTAGATGGTCTTTTCCGGGTTTTCATTCCGGAAACGCTCAAAAAGGGGCCGGAGGCGTTCGGCAAGAAAGGTCTTCTGCGCCTTCAAGATGCCCGCGAGGGTTCCCCTTCCAGGGAAGAGATCCCCGCCAATGACTACGAAATCGGCGTCTCTTCTTACCGCAGCGGAAAGAAGATCCTGGTAGTGGGCAATGTTGCCGTGCAGATCTGTCGCATAGAGCAATCTCAGATCATAGGTCATCCCTCTCGTGCCTCTGGGTCCAATGCGATGGATTCAATTCTCACTGAGCTTCAACAAATGAGCTGGATCGGTGATCGCGCCTATTTTGACTGCATAAGACGTTTTCTTTTCGATATCTTTGTCTGTAACAAGGTGTACATCAAGAAGGCCCTTGGAAGTATAGCCTGTTTTGAGATAGTTGGCCTCCGCCAGGCAGAGGCTCCAACCCTCCAGCCACATTAGAAGATCCTCGCGCTGTATGTCGGTGCCTGCAAAATGGATGATCAAATCGATGTCGCTTCCCGGCCCGGCCGTGCCGCTGTTCGTGCTTCCGAACAAATAGACCGCCTTGACGCCGAAACGGGACGGGTCCAGCCTGGACGCGATCCGCTCCGCCATGTAAGAGCGCCAGCGCCAGAATTTATCATCGAACCGGATTTCCGTGCCCCTTGGTACCGGCTTTATCGGGATCATGCCGTCGAGAGGGCGGGTCTTGTCTGATGAGTGAGGTGCGAAGTATCCGAGCGCCTCTTCCAAATCCGCGTTCATCGCCACGTGGAGAACATTTCCTTCCATTGCGTCGGCCACGTCGATCACTCGGATTACATCTTCCAGGTAACAGAATTCAGGAAGTATTTTTGGAAATACGCTGGTTGATTTCCGTAAAAATATTTCGTTGAAGAGAATCCCCGGCTCATCCGGGTAAAGGGGAAGGTAGCGGATGTTAGCCTCTACCAGGTCCTGGAAAAAATGCGTCCCGAAAGAAAGCTCAGGCACGTATTGCGATTTTGCGCGGGCGATTTCAATCAGGGCTGCGGTATTGCTGATGTCGGAATAACTTACCTTCACCCCCAGTTTGATGTCGCCCCGGCTTCCCCATCGGCCGGGCCCCATGAGGATGAAACGGCGTTTGGGCAACATGGCGTTGAGTAAACCAACCGCCCTGCCGACATCATCAAGATCCTCAAGTTTCTGCAGGCTATCATAGGCTTCCGGCTCCACATAAACAATGTGCGTGATATCTTTTATATGCCCATTGGACACATAACGTTTGGCGGAAAAGAGGACATTCCGATGGTCGATGTCCTTGGGTATGGCCGCCGGGGCGCTTTCATCTTCCCGAAAGCTCTGCGGTCGGCATTGCAGCAGATAAAAATCCTGTCCGTCGGAGGCAAATTCGATGTCCACCGGCGTCTCAAGTATTTCCGCCAGAACATTCAAGATTTTCCCGACTCTCTTGATGAAGGGAGAATTTGAGATCAGCCCCTCGAAGGTTATGATCAGGTGATCCTGCTGAAAATCTATGTCGAATTCAGACGGGATGTTGATATAGTCGTCCTTGCAGACGGAAACGAGATTCCGGATATCCTTGATGAGATGACCGAACTCCCGGAGAAAGGAGCGGGCATCCACGGTCTCAAAGGTGTTCTTTTCGAGATTGATGACGTCGATTTTGGAGGGGGAATATCTCCTGATTTCATCCGGCGCGGTGTTGACACGCAACCCGGGCTGTCCGGGAGACACGAGGACGGGGAAATCATCGCCCACGCGATCGACTGCCCGTGTTCCCATGCCCGGCACAATGCGAATGAGTCCGTCACTCCGCTGAATTCTCGGCGACCAGCGAAATTCGTTGTTGCTGAACGCCACACCGCCATAGAGCGGCAGATAATAGGGTCCTATCCTCCTTCCGATAACCTCCTGAATCAGGATGCCCATTTCTTCCGGATAGTCGAGCAGCCCCCTTTCAGCCCGGTATTGGATGGAATCGGGACTGTATATGGAAGCATAGATTTCAATAATGGCGTTTTGAAGGTCTTCAAGACAATCCTTTTTCGCCCCTTGATTGGCAAGGAACAGGCTCTTGTATTTACCTGAAAAGGCAGCGCCGCTCTGGTCTTCGAGAAGGCTGGAGCTTCTTACGATGATGGGCGTCTGCCCAAAATCATCCAAGGCCATAGCCAGACTCTTGACGATGCGCGGCGGAAATTGAGAGTTCTTCATCAACTGAATAATATTGGGATAATCGATTCTGATCTCGTCAAGATCGCGGTACCGCTGTTCATTGAGCCCAAGGAGATTGTTGTAATGGAGGAACTCTCTCATTTCATCTGTTGCGATGTACCAGGTTTTGGGAATCTTGATTCCCTCAAGCAAGGGCGTCCGCTCGCTTTCGCGCTTCAGTATTTCCTTGGCCAGGAACAGGCCCGTCCCCTTCCCGCCAATCTTTCCCTGGCTTCCTGCGGGGTGAATGAGATTCTTGACAATGTTGTAGAAATCGCGGATGTCCAGATAATGCTGGGCAATCCTGATGAATCCCGGGCTGTCCGAAAGAAAACGGCGGATCAGGGAAACGCCAAGCCAGCGTTCCGTGGGAAAATCGAGCATACTGGAGGCGCCTGCGGTATTGGTATACCGGCTTACCGCCTCCACCACATCTTCCATGGAAGCATCGGTGCGGTCGATGATTTTGAGCAGTGAATAGGCCTTCGCCTCCTGGATCCACTTCATCAGCCTTGCCGAGATCTCGCTGTCGCTCATAGACTTGGCTGCAATAAAGAACGCCTTTTCGCTTATCTGTTCGAGATCCCCCAACGGGAGCTTCTGGCTCGGCAAATTGACCTCTCCCGCAGTGAAAGATACTTTTGAACCAAAATTAAGCTCGCACAGCTCCTCCTCGGCCTCTTTAATCCTGCGGGAACAGAGATGATTAATCATCTTTCTGCAGATATGGAGAAGCATATCCTGGTCGGTTTTCTGCAAAAGGCCGAGGATCGCCATCCAATCGGCAGCGGCGTTTTTCCCCTCGCCGTGCTTTTCCGGAATATTCCACTCGCGGATCACGTGCTCGGTTCGCCTGAAAAAAACGGTCTGCTCGATACGTTCCGCGATTGTTTTGATGAGCCTTTTTTCTTTTTCGAGAAAACAGCCCTCCTCCGTCACGGGGACGTCTCTGACGTAGATGACTTCGATCCTCCCCACGACCTTCCCCTCGGCCTTGATATCCACCCCATCGGAGATCTGAGAGCTTACAAAATCGGCAGACTGATACCTGTGATTTGCGTAGGTGATCTCAACGCGGCACGCCTCAGGGAACCGGAAGCCCGAGGGAAGCACGAGGATCATCCGCTCAAACATTTCAGCCAGTGTTAATCGGCTGTTGTTTAAGATCTCGTCGACGCGATAGAGACAATCCAGCTCTTTCGCTCGCTCTTTCAGGATCTCAAGTGAGTTTTCCTTAAGCTCTTCTTTTTCTTCCATGGATTATCGCCCTCTTCCCGAGGTTTCTTTTTTACGCCCATCCCCGCATTTTGACCGCCTGTGCGACCCGGTTGATCGCGATTACATAAGCCGCATCACGCATATAGAGATTTTTTCTTTCTGCAAGCTCGTGAACAGCCCGGTATGCCGAGGTCATTTTGGTATCGAGTTTTTCCAGCACTTCTTCTTTCTCCCAATAATAATTCAAGTTCGACTGCACCTGCTCGAAATAGCTGCAGGTAACGCCGCCGGCATTCGCAAGGAAATCGGGAAGCATGAAGATGCCTCGTTCTCTAATGGTCTCATCTGCGTCGGGTGTCGTGGGGCCGTTGGCTCCTTCCAGAAGGACTTTAACTTGTTTGCTGATCCTGTCCACATTTTTGGGTGTGATCTGATTCTCCAGGGCAGCCGGCATGAGGATGTCCACATCCTGTTCAATCCATGCATCCCCGGGGAGAACGCTGCAACCGGCTTCCATGGCCTTTTTCTTGTCGATGCACCCGAAAGCATCCGTCATGGAAAGGAGTGCGTCAAAGGCAAGACCTTCTTTATTTTGGTAAGTATGCGACACCTTGTCCTCATTGTCCCAGCAGGAAACGGAGACAACCTTTCCTCCGAGTTCTGTGAACATCTTGACGGCATACTGTGCAACGTTGCCGAATCCCTGCACACTGAGGCTGGTCTCTTCCAACTTGATTTTAAGGTCCTTGAGAGCTTCACGCAGGACATAAATGGTTCCGAACCCGGTGGCCTCTGTCCGGCCCAGCGACCCGCCCATGCCGACCGGTTTTCCCGTGATGAACCCGGGGTATCTGCCTCCGTGGATGGTTTCAAATTCATCCAGCATCCATAACATGTGTTTTGCATTGGTCATGACATCGGGCGCCGGGACATCGACACAGGGCCCCAGTTCCTGTGAAAGCTGCCTAATCCAACCCCTGCACAGCCGTTCCTGTTCTCCTTCACTCAGGTTATGAGGATCGCAGATGACGCCTCCCTTGCCGCCTCCCAGGGGAATATCAACCACCGCACACTTCCAGGTCATCCACATCGACAGAGCTCGGACGGTGTCTGCCGTTTCCTGAGGGTGAAAGCGAATGCCGCCTTTAGCCGGACCTCTCGCGTCATTGTGCAGCACCCGAAATCCTTTGAATATTTTCATTTTACCGTCGTCCATACGGACGGGAATCAGAATATGGTGTTCCTTTAACGGTTGGCGCAGCAGGTCGCGGGTTGGCTCGTCGAGACCGATAATAGCTGCTACTTTATCGAACTGGGCTTGGGCATTGGTAAATGGGTTATAAGCGCTGTCTTCCATGGATATATCCTCCTTCGTTATGTAGTCCTTTCAAAAAGATCCGTGAGCAACTCGTTTCACCGCGGGTTGAGCCATGGTCAGTCTTTGGCAATCTTCCCGGAATATTATCTATTTTTCCGCAAGCATCCGACCGCCGGTCTCGTTGAATGGCAGGCGTCAACACTCATTTGGTTATCCCCTTGTGCATACATCATGTTGAAAAAATGGACACATCCCAAGAGGAATTGGTTCGAAGTGTTCCTCTTGAGCAAAGGGGAAGCATGTCTACGAATCTTCCATCGGGAGGGCTAATCAAGGCAGTGGGGCTGCTTATAGCACAATTGCCGGAAAACAGGAAGAATGAATTGAATTCCCTTCCGATCTTCAAGGGGAGCGATTGCAATTTCTATCGGCTGTTCCAGGGAACAATTTTTTTATGGAAGCAATCCAACTGCTTGATTATTCCAATCTATCTATGTGCCCGTGCCGGCCGTGAGGCTAGAAGGGGGCAGATAGCCGGGATTTGTAAGGTCCGGAATTCTGGAGGATGGCAAAATTTTTTCGCCTCTGCTAAGTCGCCAATAAGACGGAATATATTTTAATGGGTTTTTGCATTGGCTTGACAAGATCGAAGGCACTAATTATACGTCCTTCTATGATTTTAAAGGACGGCCCTGCCCTTGATGCCGGAAAAATCAGGCCGTTCTTACCTGATGGATCCAGGAGACTGTTATATGCCGATTTATGAATTCCGCTGCAAACAATGCGGGAAGGTCTTTGAAGTCCTCTTCTTCTCCCTTTCCGAAAAACGGGAGGTCCTCTGCCCGGACTGCAACTCCGACGAGGTGGATAAACTCATGTCCGTCTTCGGAGGAACGTTCGGCGGCGCCTCCTCCTCTTCCAACTGCTCCTCCTGCTCCTCGACCTCCTGTACGACCTGATCCTCCTGACCCTGTGGCAGGTTGCCATAGCTCTTTTCCAACTTACTTCCACTGCCCGTTCCTGCGCTCATCCCGACGGGAAGAACGGTGAGCTGTATGCCCGCGATTGCTTATGTAGGTCAGGATTTCCTGAATCGGAAGATTCGGATTGCAGAATACCGAGACGACGATCCCCCTGAATTCGGAGATCCCTGTCAGCCTGTGGACCGGGACCGTTAAGGGGAGCTCGGTCCGACCTTCCGCTCATCCTGAGGCGGCAGTGCCAGGGACGGCCCTCCACCCTTTTATGAGATTAATCGCTCCCTCTTCGGAGTATGTTTGACAAATTTACTCTACTTCAAAGCGCCGCCGAGGTGGCGTGGATCGCTATGGAGAAAGATGAAGAAACTTTTCCTTGCCTGCCTGCTTCTGCTCACCGGGTGTTCCGCTCATTTTCAGGAAGAAGGTCCCTGGAGTGCCTTCTGGAATGACGAGTCGACGCACCTGGGATTCAAGGACCCAAGAGGCCGAATCCGAATTGAACCGAAATTCACGGGCTTTTCGACGGCACAGAAATTCGAGGCTATCGTGGCGGTCATGGAGCAGAAGAATGAGGCGCAGGAAGCCTACTATCTTACCAGAGCGGGGAAAATCGTCGGAAGGGCCAACATCTACCTGGTAGATAACGGACCGGATTGCGAAAGTGAAGGCTTTATCAGATTCAGAGACAACAGAAGGGATAAAGCCGGGATGTACGACCGCCGGGGCGAAACGGCCATCCCGGCGGATTATGATGATTTAACCAACGTAAGAAACGGCCTGGTCGCCGCCTTGAAAGGCGCGGAGAAGAGATGCTGGGACGGAAAGGAGCCGTCCGGCTGTGCTCATTTCCGCTGGCACGGAGGAAAGAAAGTTCTTCTCGACACGAAAAACAACCTTCTCATCGACAACTTCACCTATGATCCCGGCCTGGACTTTTACTCCTTGAAAATTACAGCGGAGCCGATACAGGAACCGGTTCGGCGGAGCTTTCCCGGCACCGATGGCCGATATTACTCCTTCATAGATTACCACAGGGAATTTCAAAAATGGCTTCATGACGCCATCCTGTCGCCGATCTCCCGGGAAATACTGATCGCTGCATCGTACCCGAAAATTTACGTCTGGAGAGATCCGGATGGTTGGAGACCGGAAGACGGCAGGGGCCTGATCGAGAAAAATTATGAACGCATCAGGAACAGCCTGGCTGAACTGACAAAAGCCGATGCCGATTTTTTCCTTTCGCTGGAAGGACTGAACCCCTTCATTTACCGAGGTACTGAATTTGAGCGGTACTTCAACCATTGTGGCGAACCGAAAGAGTGGCAGTATCCGGTGATGAGCGTCATCGTGAATCGTCAGGCAGACATGAAGGGCTCCCAGGCTTCTTTTGACTTTCTGCGAACCGAAGAGGGATACAGATTGATCAGCATGAACCTCGGGAATGAAACGCTGCAATAGCGACCACAGAATGAAGCTTTCGACAGCCTTTGGAAATCAGGTTGCCGGCCCCAGGGATCTCAAGCCCTCCCCTCTTCCGGTTTCTAACGCCGAAAACGATGTCGCCCCAAGGCAGCAAGGCGCAACGCAAACGGCAACGGGAACGGCCCACAGGGCTGTTCCCGTTGCCTCCCTTTTCCCCTGTGCAATTCGGGTCTACGGGCCGTTATTTTATCATTGCGAAAAGCTCGGCAATCCATTATAAGGGGGCAGTTTTTCGACAAACCGCATTTCTCAGACGAAAGGAGCTTCAGGGGCATGAATATTCTCATCTTTGGACCGAATGGGAGTGGCAAAGGAACACAGGGCGCGATTGTACAGAAGAAATTTAATGTTCCCCACATTGAAACGGGCGTGATTTTCCGGGAAAACATCTCCAAAGGCACGGCTCTGGGGAAAGAGGCCAAGGCCTTTATCGACCGGGGCGACCTGGTTCCCGACAGCATCACCATCCCGATGATTCTCGACCGGATCAAGCAGCCTGACTGCAAGGAAGGCTGGCTCCTGGACGGATTCCCCCGCAACCTGGCCCAGGCTGAAGCCATGTGGGATGGCCTGCAGAAGGAGGGGATCAAGCTGGACTATGTCATCGAAATCCTCCTCGACCGCCAGACGTCGAAGAACCGGATCATGGGCCGTCGGCTCTGCGCCACGGACAACAACCATCCGAACAACATTTTCATCGACGCCATCAAGCCGACGGAAAAAGACGGCAAGATGGTCTGCCGGGTCTGCGGAGACGAAAAGCTGACCAT
>CAZKRB010000009.1:2424-58230 GCA_964555065.1 uncultured Syntrophus sp. | reverse complement strand
GAAGACGACAAAAATTCTCAACCGCTTACGCAAAATTCTAACCGGACATTGCTGAATAATGGATAATTTAAGCCGATTTATAGTGTTTTATTTAATCGGAAAATAGGATGTGCATATAATAAATACAAAGAGTTATAGAGTTATGTTTGCATAATGGCATCTGGTGCAATCTTCGAATTTTCATCGTTTTAGGGTGCCGCCCCGGCATGACAATTTACATGAAAATACTTCATTAGATTATCCATTCCTTTGAGTTTGTCAAGAAACCCCCTGTAGCGACGGGAAGATCCCTGCCTTAGGAGAGGATGGCTATTTTTCTTTTTATGAAGGATGTGACTGTAGGGTCAAGAGATTGTTCCAGGGCCTTTTTATAATACTTAAGGGCTTCCGCGGGATTTTCCATTTTTTCATAGATCCTTCCCATGTCTCGATAGAGAAAAGTCCCGAAGTTCTTCCCCGCCGGCGTTTTTTCCGCCTGCTGCAGGGCCAGGAGCGCTTTTTTGTAATCCTTCTTGGTCTCGTAGCAATTTGCCAGGCTGCTATAGGCAAGCACTTTGAGATCATTGCGGTCGGAAGTATCCGCAAGAAATTTTTCATAGGATTTGATGGCCGAATCGATTTTACCTTCATTGAAATAGAGATTCCCCAACCGGTAGCTGCTCAAAACGGCCGCCTTGCTTCCCGAATACCGGGCAGCAAGTTCCCCGTATTTCTTAATGAGGTCATCCTCGTTAACCGAAGATTGGGTAAGGGTCGCTTCCGTTATTTCGGCATAGCCTTCCCAGGCGTTTTTTTCAAAGGTGTAGCGATAGGCAAACCAGGCGCTCAGTGCCAGGAGAACCAACGCAACGGCTCCGGTTACCAATTGAACTTTTTTCCTATGCAGGGAATAGAATTCCGCAACTCTGTTAAGGGCGGAATGCAGAAAGTCTGCATTGTCCAGATCTTCCAAAACGATTTTTTTTGTCATGACGGTTTTTCTCCTGACCTATTCCTCAGAGGACGCATGGGCCTTGAGGATTTCTAGAATGGGAAGGGGAAGACGAACGATCTTTTGGTCGCGATTTGTGCACGCATGGACCGAATACCCTTCCACAAAGGTTTTTTTTCCCTGCTCATCAAAAAGTCTGTAGTTGAATCGCAAACTGGCCCGGTTGACGAAGGCAATCTCCGTTTCAATTCGGATCACCTGATCGTAAGTGGCCGGCGACAGATAGTGGCAGTGAACCTCGTAAAGGGGAAAATTGATCCCCTGCTTCTCCAGGGAGGCATAAACGAGACCGATTTCCCGCAGGAACTCGGAACGCCCGATTTCAAACCACTTGATGTAATTGGTATGATAAACGATGCCCATGGCATCCGTGTCGGCATACATGACGCGAACTCTAGCGACGTTCTTCTTCAACGAATGCCCTCCAGGTCCGCATGAATCGATCCATCAGCCGGTAGCCTGGCGTGATCAGGCGGCCGCTCTTCCTGGCGGATGATTCGCAAAAAAGAACTCCTGAAGCCAGATTTTCGTTTCTCGCAGAGGAAAGAACGGCAAAGGGGCTGGGCTCGGCGGAATGGGTCTTGAGACGGATCGGCGTGGGATGGTCACTGAGGACCATGACCCTGAAGTCGTTGAACTGCCCGATGCCCTGAAGAATGGTTCCTACCACTTTCTCATCGACATCCTCGATGGCACGGATTTTACCGGCCAGATGACCCTCATGTCCCATTTCATCGGGCGCTTCGATGTGGATGAAGACAAAGTCCATCTCTTTCAGCGCCGCCAGGGCCTGCTCGGCTTTTCCCCGGTAATTGGTATCCGTGTATCCCGTTGCGCCCTCCACCGGGATCACCTTCAGGCCGGCATAAACCCCGATTCCTTTGAGCAGATCAACGGCCGAAATCATCCCTCCCCGGATCCGATACCGGTCCGTAAGCCGGACGATTTTTGGCGCCCTTCCCTGCCCCCAGAGCCAGATGGAGGTCGCTGGTTTCAACCCGGCCGAAACGCGCTTCCTGTTAACGGGATGCTCTTTCAAAACGGCCCGGGAGCGCTGCATCAGTTCGATGAGTTCCTCGGCGCCTTCGCCTGCGGGAAGGTAATCCCCGATGGCTTGCCCCGTGATGTCGTGGGGAGGCGTCGTTTTCAAGGTATCCTGACGCTGTCGCCTGACCATGAGATGGCGGTACCCAACCCCTGCATAGAAACGGCAGGCGGTGGAAGCCAGTTCTCGGTTGAGGTCGTCAATGATCTTCCTTGACTCCTCCGATGTGATGTGCCCCGAGGTGAAATCCTCCATCCGTGGATTTTCCTCCGGTCCCAGGGTCACGAGGTTGCACCGGAAGGCCACATCCTCGGGATCCAGGTTCAGTCCCATACTCGCCGCCTCAAGCGGTCCGCGCCCGGAATAGGTTTCCTTCGGATCGTAGCCGAGGACCGAAAGGTTGGCCACGTCGCTGCCCGGGGGCAGCCCTGAAGGGATGGTATCAACCAGGCCCAGAGTCCCCGCCCGGGCAATCCGGTCCATATGAGGGGTGACTGCCGCTTCCAGCGGGGTTTTTCCGTCCAGTTCCGGGATGGGATCGTCCGCCATTCCATCCCCTAAAATAATGACATATTTCATGAAAGCCGATCATCCTCGATTCGAATCAATACGGTTCGACCCTGCACGATATCCAGCCGATCGATCTGGTCCAATGCCCGGCGTACGTTCTTTTCCCTCGATTTGTGAGTGATCATGACGATGGGCACGGGCTGTCCCTGTTTTCTTCCCTTCTGCATCACGGTGGCTATGCTGATATTTTCCTCCGCCAGAACGCCGGCGATCCTGGACAGCACGCCGGGCCGATCGAGGGCGGAAAATCTGAAATAATAATGGGTCTGAATGTCATCCACGGGCATTAAGGCAATGTCCCCGATGGCCTCCTCCTGAAAGGACCGTGCCGGTACGCGACAGGAAACGTCTTTCAGAATGTCGCGCGAAATATCAATGATATCGCTGACGACCGCGCTTGCCGTTGGCATCATTCCCGCTCCCTGGCCGGAAAGGAAAACGGAGTCCGATGCGTCTCCGATGATGTGAAAGGCGTTATAGTTCCCGTTAACATTGGCCAGCAGATGATGAAAAGGAACCATTGCCGGGTGAATCCGGGCTTCGATGCTTTCATCATGCTGCCTGGCGATGGCAAGCAACTTAATCCGGTATCCCAGCTCCCCGGCAAACTCGACGTCCTGATGGCTCATGCCGGAGATGCCTTCGCGGTATAGGTCGTCCAGGGGCACCCGTTTTCCGTAGGCCAGCATCAGGACCAGGGCCAGCTTATGGGCCGTATCGACCCCCTCGATGTCATAGGTCGGATCGGCTTCGGCGAAACCGAGATCCTGCGCTTCTTTCAGCACGGCGGCAAAGTCTTTCCCATCGTCCGTCATTTTGGTCAGGATGAAATTTGACGTGCCGTTCATGATCCCCAGGACGGACTGGACCCGATTGGCGACCAGGCCTTCCCGGATCGTTTTAATGATTGGAATCGTTCCTCCGACGCTGGCTTCAAAGCAGATGTTGCGTTTCTGTTCAGCCGCGAGCAAAAAAAGATCGTTGCCGTAGGTGGCCAATAGGGCCTTGTTGGCCGTCACCACATGCTTGCCTCTCTTCAGGGCTTCCGTGATGAATCGACGAGCGGCATCATAACCTCCCACCAGTTCAATCACAATATCGATCTCCGGATCATTCAGAATCTGAGCGGCATCGGTCGTCAGGACCTGAGGATCCACCGTGACGATTCTTGGCGAGGCGATATTGATATCGGCAACCTTTTTCAGGATAAGCTTCGCCCCCAGACGTTTTTCCAGGAGGTCGGCATTGTCCTGCAAAAGCTTGACGACCCCCGTGCCAATATTTCCAAATCCGATTAATCCCAGGTAAATCTTCTTCATGAACGAATGTTCTCCTTATCCATCCAACACAACCCTCTGCAGCCGACGCCATTTAATAGGGCGCCTGCACGGATGCATCCCGTCATGAACCGGCGCTGACGTGCAGCTTCAGAGGCAACCGGCTCTTCCGGCGATCTCCCACAAACAATTTGATATTGCAAATGATTTCACAGCTTAAATTAGGCATTGTTAACAAATATTAAGTGTTTGCGCAAGGAAAGATTTGACTTTTTAGATATTCTAAAATAAATAATCTCAATTATCCACATTTACCGCGGCAACACCCAAATATTCTAACCCATCCACCCGGAGGAGTCGATCGATATGCACGAGCAGGCATCATATAAGGATGCAGGGGTTGACATTGATCAAGCAAACCTTTTTATACAAAAAATAGCCCCTCTGATTAAACTGACTTCACGAAAAGAGGTCATGACCGGCATTGGAGGTTTCGGTGGACTTTTTCACCTTGATCTGAAGAAAATCAAGGATCCGGTGCTGGTTGCATCGACCGATGGGGTCGGGACCAAGCTCATCGTTGCGCAAATGATGAACAAACATGACACGGTAGGGATCGACCTGGTTGCCATGTCGGTGAACGATATCGTTGTGCAGGGAGCGGAACCGGTATTCTTTCTGGATTATATGGCCATCGGCCGAATGGATGTGGACCGGAATGCCAAAATCATCGAAGGGATCGTCAGGGGCTGCCAGGAGGCGGGCTGTGCCCTGATCGGCGGTGAAACGGCGGAAATGCCCGGCATGTATGCCGAAGATGAATATGATCTCGCCGGCTTCTGCATCGGAGTGGTGGAAAATGGCAAGATCATTGACGGCTCTGATATTCATGTGGGAGATCAGGTGATCGGGATCGCCTCGAACGGGATTCACAGCAACGGTTATTCCCTGGTCCGCAAGGTCTTGTTCGAAAAAGCGAAGCTCACGGTCAACGATAAGATCGAGGGAATGGATTTCTCCCTGGGGGAGGAGCTTCTGCGGCCCACGCGCATTTATGTCAAACCGGTTCTTAATTTAATCAAGAATTTCAGCATCAAGGGCATTGTTCACATTACCGGGGGGGGATTTATCGACAACATTCCCCGCATCGTACCCCGGCAGTGCTGCACGCAGATCCGAATGAACAGCTGGCCCGTCCCGCCCATTTTTCAAAAAATTCAGGAACTGGGTGATATCGAACAGAGCGAAATGCTGCGCGTTTTCAATATGGGGATCGGAATGGTGCTCGTGGCCGCCGAAAAGGAAGCCATTGATATCGTGGAGCGCCTCCATGTATTGGGAGAGAAGGCCTATATTATCGGATCCATTGAAAAAGCATCGGGAGATCAGCCTCCTGTGTCTTTTGTATAGCTTGAAATCATTCTTTCATGAAAAGAAAGCTGCCCATCGGAGTCCTGGTGTCAGGGAGTGGCTCCAATCTTCAATCCATCATTGATCACATTGAGCAGGGGCGTCTCGATGCCGACATCAAGGTGGTGATCAGCAACATCCCGGATGCCTATGCGCTGGAGCGAGCGAAGAAGCATCACTTGCCAACGCTGATCCTCCCTCATGAGGAATTTGCCTCGAGGGAAGCATTCGACGAAAAAGTTGTCGAAGTTTTCCGAGAAACGGGCGTCGAACTGGTTGTCATGGCCGGTTTCATGCGAATTATTACTCCCGTTCTGCTCAACGCCTACCCGGACAGGATCATGAATATCCACCCCGCTCTTTTGCCCTCCTTTCCTGGGATGCATGCCCAGCGTCAGGCCCTCGAGTACGGGGTAAGGTTTTCCGGTTGTACCGTTCATTTTGTCGATGGGGGGGTGGATTCCGGTCCCATCATCATTCAGGCGGTGGTGCCCGTTCTCGATGAGGATACGGAAGATACCCTTGCGGCGAGAATCTTGAAAGAGGAACACCGGATTTACCCCCAGGCCATCCAGTATTTCGCCTCAGGCAGAATTACGGTCCATCATCGCAATGTCCTTGTTTCAGGACAGAAAGTCGATGCTTCGCTAACCTTTTCCAACCCGCCCTTATCCGGATTTTAAATCACGAAAAATCTGGCCTTGCCGGTGCAGCCCGACAGATAAAGTGTTGACGGGAATAGGGGTAAATTATACCATGAAGAACAAGTTCAAAAAGACATTGGTCGCCTATCGGCAAGGCCCTGTCGAAGTGTGTCAGCTTATTATAAATATCATGCACTTACACAGTAAATTACTTTTCGCAATTTATTCAATAAAGACAATGCATTGTGAATTTAGATGATTTGCCCTTGGTCTATCGGCATCTGGTCATCCGTACTCCCGTCACAGGAGGATTGGAGGAAACATGAAAAAGGCGAATGCTGAAACGTATCTCATTCCCAGCCTCGGTGAATGTAAGATCGCCTCACCCGTGGTGGTCAATGATTTTACCCCGGACAGCAAACGATTGCTTTTGAAGCAGTATCTGGACTACAGCGAACCAGCGAAAAGCAGGGAGTCAAAGGATAAAAGGGATGCGTCCCTATCGGTGGAAGTGGCGGGTCCCCGGGAAAAAATATTTTTTGATCCTTCCAAGACCAAAGCGGCCATCGTCACCTGCGGGGGGTTGTGCCCCGGAATCAATGATGTGATCCGTGCTATCGTGATGGAGCTTTATCACCGCTACGGCGTCCGCAATATCATCGGGATCAAATACGGATTTCAGGGGCTGATTCCATCCTACGGACATGAGATTGTGGAACTGACGCCCGAGTGTGTGGAAAATATTCATCGGGAAGGGGGAAGCATCCTGTCCTCCTCGCGCGGCCAGCAGAATATCGGAGAAATGGTGGATGCCCTGGTTCGTATGAATGTCAGCATGCTCTTCTGTATCGGCGGCGATGGAACCATGAGGGCTGCCGAGCGCATTACGGAGGAGATCACCCGGCGCAAATTGAGCATCAGTCTGATCGGAATTCCAAAAACCATCGATAATGACCTGAATTTTGTCCAAAAGACTTTCGGGTTTGACACGGCCATCGCGGAATCGGTGAAGGCGATCGCCTGCGCCCATATTGAAGCACGGGGCGCGCCGATGGGAATCGGACTGGTCAAGATCATGGGAAGGCTTTCCGGACAGATTGCTGTGGGAGCCGCCCTTGCCCAGAATGACGTTAATTTTGTCCTGGTGCCGGAGGTCCCCTTTCGCCTGGAAGGGGACCAAGGACTTCTCCAGGCGCTGGAAGTGCGCCTCAAGGCAAGAAAACACTGCGTTATTCTCGTGGCGGAAGGCGCGGGTCAGGAGCTGATGCACAATGATCAGATTGTACGGGAAACCGATGCCTCAGGGAATATTCGCCTGCTGGATATCGGATATTTCCTGAAGGTGCGAATAGAAGAGCATTTTAAAAAGAAAGGCCAAGAGATCAACCTGAAGTATATTGATCCCAGCTATATGATCCGCAGTGTTCCCGCAAGCGCCAGCGACTGTATCTATTGCTCCGCGTTGGGCCAGTATGCCGTCCACGCAGGCATGGCCGGGAAAACGGGGATGCTCGTCGGGCTGATGAAGGACGAATATGTTCACCTGCCGATCCGGGTCGTTACCTCGGGGAAGCAGATCGATCCGGCAGGCAACTTATGGATGCGGGTCCTGGAATCCACGGGACAGCCTCCCACGCTCGTTGACCTTCCTGGATAGGATAAACATACCGGATACTTCGGGTAAAACACGGCGGCAAGGTTCCCGGCAGCTCTGAAATGACTCCGGTACGACGGATGAATCCTGATGCAGACAGCAGGAACCGGTCATCTGGATTCATCCCTCCGCCGCGTCTTCCGTTCAAATACGACTTGCAAGATGACGTTCCGACTTTCTAGCTGATAGTGGAACGCCGCCCATTATACCGCTCTTTGTCGTAATACTTTTCAACATCAACGCGTTTTAATTTTCCGATATTTTCCTTCAGGGGAACGCTGGTGATTTCTCCCCGTAAAAGGCTTGCCATCCGGCCGAAGTCTTCGTTAATAATCATATCGACAGCGGCGATGCCGAACCACCGAGCCATCAACCGGTCATGGGCGGAAGGGGATCCCCCCCGCTGCAGATGACTCAGGATCAAATGCCGGGTTTCGAAACCCGTTCTGCTTTCCACCTCCTCGGCCACAAATTTGGCGATCCCCCCCAAGGCAACGTGCCCGAATTCGTCCAGCTTTGCATCCTTGACGAACTCCTCCTGGCCCGCCGGCTTGGCACCTTCCGAGACGACAATAATGGCGTAGCGGATTTCCTTCCCTTTCCTTTCCTGCAACAGGGTGCATATTTCATCAAATTTGAAAGAATACTCGGGAATGAGAATGATGAACGCACCACTGCATTCTCCCCCGTGAAGCGCAAGCCATCCCGCATGGCGCCCCATGGTTTCCACGACAAAGATCCGGCTGTGTGAGCCCGCCGTCGTGCGCAGGCGATCGATTTCTTCCATGATGACATTCACGGCCGTGTCAAAACCCAGAGAATAATCCGTTCCGGCCAGATCGTTATCAATGGTTTTGGGGATCCCCACCGTTTTAACGCCCAGCTTGTGCAGCTGGTAAGCCACCCCCAGGGTATCTTCTCCCCCGATGGCGACCACCACGTCAATGCCCAGTTTTTTAATATTATCCAGCAGAATGTCCGATCGGTCATTTTTGGAACTGAAGGGATTCGTCCGTGAAGTGCCAAGATTGGTTCCGCCATAGCGATCCCAGGTGCGGACAATTTCTTCATCAAGAGGACGAATATATTTTTCCAGACTTTTGGGATCATCGGGAACAACATCCACCAGCCCCCGCCACCCGTCGGCGATCCCCATCACATCAAACGATATGGATCGCTTCGACCGCAACCACTGGTCCACTGCGCTTTTTGTGACCCATTTGACCGCTCCGTTCAATCCCGGACAATCACCACCACCCGTCAATACGGCGATTTTCATCTTCATAACTCATCTCCCTGATCAGTAAATTCGCTGGCCCTCGCTTCTTGGTAGAAGTATCCACCGCCGCCTAACTTCATAAACTGCATCCTGCGGCAACTGTTGAAGATTTTTAACATGCTTTTTAATATTTTACAAAGTATCTTTCCCTTCCTTGGGGTTTGAAGACAGGGACGGGCGCCTGACCGGAAAATCGGAGAAAGGGCGTGAAGGGTAAGGAGGCGAGATCCAGAGAAAAATTGCTTGCAATATTATGGGTTCTGTTCTAGTAAACAACGCATTCTTTTGAAGGGAGTAAATTCATGTCCAGAGTTTGTGATGTATGCGGCAAGGGTCCCGTGGTCGGAAACAATGTCAGCCATGCCAACAATAAGACGAAGAAAATATGGTATCCGAATCTTCAGAGCCTCCGCTGCCTTGACAACAAAACAGGTGCGGTAAAAAGAATGAAGGTCTGTACGCGTTGCCTACGCTCCGGGTTCGTGAAAAAGGCCCTGTAAAGAGTAGGAAAATCCTGAATTTCTTATGGCGTCAAGAGTGGGACAGAGGAAGGCGTCGTAATCGCTGACCAATTCCATTCCCATTAGCAGGAGTTGCCGGGTTCCCGCCCACGTAGGATCATCCTCACGGTCGAGGCCGAATCGGTCGATATAAAAACCGATTCGGCCTTCTATATTCAGAAACCGCCTCATTTTATCAAGAACAGGAGTGCTTAGTCCCTTTTCCAGAGCCTGCCGGATTGTTTCCGACTCGACTCCGAATAGCCAGTCCAGCGTTGCACAGAGTTCATCCATCTTGTTTTCGGCGGTGTGGTAAACCGCTTCACTCAACAATTCCAGCAAGTATTCCTGTTCCCTATCCTGGTTGAGCCGGAGATCGAAGGCCAGTTCGATGATCATGTGAGCCCTATAGGCGGCCTTGCTGTATGTGACATCCTTTCCGATCCGATGGTGAAAATCGATGATCGGCTTGATCAAGGCCTGTCCCCTGAGGTAGGCGTATCCCCGGGAATCGGGATTGAAAGAGCAGACCGGCTCGGGATGGATTTCTCCGTGATGAGCGATGTCATCTACGAGGAGATGAAAAAGCACAAAAGCAGCCTTTCTATGCTCGGGAGGATATTGGCGGATTCTTCTTATGCCGTGAGTAAGTTCCGGGGTGATCCCGTGGTGGATGGGGAGAAGGTCGGGACAGATGTTATAAACATAAAGATCGAGATGATTACGAAAATCCGGGCCGAGAAACTCTTTCAAGATCCATGTATGAGTCAACATGAGCATAGTCAAAGCCTCAGCGTAAAATTACGAACCCACGACGCTTTTCTCTGGTGCTGACGTTCTCGCCTGACTTTCCCGCTTTATCGATGAATCCGCACTTTCACCCCGGGCAGCCTGTGAGTTTTCCCGACGGTATCTCAAGGTCGGGAATTCCTGCCGGCTCGGATTAGAATCCTTCCTCAAACTCAAAATCCGTCCTTAAACCGGCAAGGATTTCTCCTACCTCAGCTTCAAATCCGGGCATTGAAGAAACGCAGAGGATCGCCACTCGGGGATCCATCGTTGACACGGAGCAAAGGCCTTCATATCCTTCGAGGATAAATTGCATGAGTGCAATATCTTTCTTCTTTAAGCGAAGAATCCTCGTCGGATGATTTTCTGGAGATAAAAGGACAGAGATATGAAATTCCCCTCGTCTTTGCAGCCTCGAAGGCCTTCTTGGTCTGCTTTTCACCTTATTCCTATGGCTATCATTTGACTGCATAAAGATCAAGTCGCAAATCGATTCCGCTATCATCCCAGCGAATCACAGCCGAAAATCATTTTTTTGACATCGCCTGCAAGGCAGCGCCGCGGGTCAATTTGGTTGTGGCCGGCTGTTGTTTCTTTTCCCTCGTCAGATTTTACTCCAGAAGGGGAAATATGCCGGCCATGTGTACTTTTCCTTGACACCGGAAAATTCTAGACTACACTCTACGAGTTTTTGATTTTTCCGGTTCCCTCTATCTTGTTGGATTGTTCGCCATGTTGAGAAAATGTTTACCCACGACAAACTGGGTTATCTCCGACGCCTGCCAGGATGCGCAATGCCTTCTGGTCAGAGAGCTGGGAATCCATTGGATCATCTCTTCCATCTTGACAAACCGGGAGATCCGGACCCCCGCTGACGCTCGGAAATATCTTTATCCCTCCCTCCACGACCTGCAAAATCCTTTCCTCCTGAAGGACATGCTCCCGGGAGTGAACAGGCTGATTCAGGCGGTATACAACCAGGAAAAAATTGTGGTATATGGAGATTATGATGCCGATGGCATTACCTCCGTTGCCTTGCTCGTAAAATTCCTCCGTGACATTCAGGCGGACGTGTCCTATTACATCCCCGACCGGATCGAGGAAGGGTATGGTCTGAATAACAAGGCAATCGGCATGATCAGGGACCAGGGCGCCCGCTTGATCATCACCGTGGACTGCGGCATTTCCGATTACGACGAAGTCCGGCATGCCGGCTCTCTGGGGTTGGACACCATCATCCTTGACCATCACGAGGTTTCCGATCCTCTTCCCCAGGCGGTGGCGGCAATCAACCCCAAGCGGCCGGACTGCTCCTTTCCTGTTAAAAACCTTGCCGCCGTGGGCATTGTTTTCAATTTTCTCATCGCCCTCCGGGGAAGTCTCCGCAAGGACGGTTTCTGGCACAATAGGCCGTATCCTAATTTGAAGGATTACCTTGACCTTGTTGCCCTGGGGACCATCGGCGATATTTGCCCCATGATCGGGGAGAACCGGATTTTCGCCCGCGTCGGCCTGGAACTGCTGACGGAAGGGAAAAGAGTGGGCATCCGAGCCTTGAAGGAAATCTGTGGAGTAGACAGCCAAACGGTCGATTCCGAGAAGGCGTCCTTTTCTCTGATTCCCCGGATCAATGCCGCCGGCCGGGTGGGACTGCCCAATGATGCCGTGGAGCTGCTCTTGTGCGACGATCCGGTTGCCGCCAGGGAACTCGCCTTGAAACTGGACACCTATAATCGCAGAAGAAGGGCTCTGGAGCGAAACATCCTGGAAGAAATCATCGAAAATATTGAAAAAACCATAAATGATCAGAACCGGACGGCTTTTGTCATGGCTTCGGAAAAATGGCACCCCGGGGTGATCGGTATTGTTGCCTCGAAAATCGTGGACCGCTATGACCGCCCCGCGATCCTGATCAGTCTGAAAAACGGCGTCGGCAAAGGTTCAGGCCGAAGCATTGCAAACTTTAATATTTACCAAGGCTTAAAGGAGTGTGAAAATTACCTGCTCTCCTATGGGGGACATCGTTTTGCAGCGGGAATTTCAATCCGGGAGGAAGATATCGAACAATTTGCTAACATGCTCGATGAGATTGTGCGGGAAAACGTGCAGCAATCCGATTTCATCTCTCCCACCTTCATTGACGCCCAGTGTCACTTGAGCGAAATCACCCATGAGCTGCTGGCCCAGATGGAGCTGCTGGCCCCCTTTGGAAGCAGCAACCCTGAACCTGTTCTCTGTGTCCGGAATGTGAATGCCTCGGCGCCCTCCATTGTGGGAAAAAACCATCTTCGGATGCGCGTGTCGGAAGCCGGAGTATCCCGCAACTCGATCTGGTTCAGCCAGGGCCATTTTATCCACGACCTTCATGATTCCTCCCTGGACATCGCTTTTACGCCACAGATCAATTATTGGAACGGGGCCTCCGACATCCAGCTGAAAATGAAGGACATCACGATCCGCCGCAACTGAGGAAGGGGCAAGTTAAGGTAGATCCGAGTGAATTCACCTCTCCATTCGGGAAATCCAGCCTTAGCCGATTCCAAGTTTCTCGATGCGATAGCAAAGGGAATCAAAACTGACCATTAGGAACCCGGCGGCCTTTGTTTGTGATCCCTTTGTCGAATTCACAGGCGTATTTTTCAATGAAATACTTCGTAAGCACTGGAATGTCCTCTCTCCGCTCTCTTAAAGGGGGGATGGAAACGGGAATGACATTCAGTCGGTAATAAAGGTCTTCGCGAAAATCCCCCCTTCTTGACCATCTCCTCCAAGTTGCGGTTCGTTGCCGAGATAATCCGGACATCCACGTGAATATTTTCGGTTCCTCCGATTCTCAGGAACGTTTTCTGTTGAACGACCCGCAACAGTTTTGCCTGGAGGACGGGCGGCAACTCTCCCACCTCATCCAGGAAAATCGTCCCCCCCCGGGCGATTTCAAAGAGTCCCGGTTTGTCGGTGTGCGCTCCGGTGAAGGCGCCTTTCAGATAGCCGAAGAGTCCGCTTTCCAGGAGGTTTTCGGAGATGCCGCCGCAGTTGATGACGACGAAGGGCCTGCTTCTCCTCGGGCTGTTTTAATGAATCCCTTTGGAGACGAGTTCCTTCCCCGTTCCGCTTTCTCCCAGGATCAGCACGTTGGCCGTTGTTTCGGCTACTTTTTTGATCAGGGAATACACTTTCAACATTTCTCTGCTTTTCCCAATGAGCTCTCCGAAACAGACGGCATTCTCAATCTCCCGGATAAACTGTGCGTCCTTGTGCACGTTTCCCTTTGATTCCATGGCGCTCCGTATGGTTGCGGTGAAGTCCTCGATGTTGAAGTTCTGAACATAGTCGTAAGCGCCTTCTTTCGTCGCCCGGACTACTGTTTCTCCCGACGCATAAGTCGTGATGAGGATCACCAGGGATTCAGGCGAAATCTCTTTGACCGAGTGGAGAAACTCAGTCCCATCCATTCCGGGCATTTTCAAATCGGTGATGATCAGATCAAAAGGCTGTTTCCGGCTGCGGTTAAGAGCCTCCTTTGCATCCCGGGCGCAATTGACCTCATAACCCTCCCGGGTCAGCATGATCTCAAGAAATTCTCTCACCCCCTTATCTTCATCAACCACGAGGATCGTCGCCACCCTTTCCCCCTTCTCTCCCGCCCCTTCAGGCCGCCCGCTCATCTTTGAGATCGGACCAATCTCTTTGCTGAGCTTCCGGACCGGTCGGAAGATCGGCCGCGATGACCGTCCCTCTTCCCTGTTCACTGTCGATCGTGAGGATGCCCGCGTAATTTTCAACAATCCTCCCAACGACCGCCAGCCCCAGGCCGGCTCCCCTTTCCTTGGTCGTAAAAAAAGGCTGAAAGATCCTGACCTTGTCTTCTGGGGAAATCCCTTTCCGTCGTCCTCGATGCACAATTGCACCCATTGCCGTCCTCCCTTGATTTCCGGCTGAGCCGTCCGAATGGACAGGCAGCCTTCCCGGGGAATGGCCTGCAGGGCATTGAGGATGAGATTCCATACCACCTGCTGAATTTCCGCCTTGTTTGCCCACAGCATGACCGGTGCAGAAAAACTTCTCTCAGCTGTGATCTTTTCCTTCCAATCGGGCAGATAAGCCAGGGACTCCAGGATCTCATCAATGAGTTCATTCAGGGCCACCCTTTCCCGGTGGCCTGCCGCCGGCTTGGCCAGCAGCAGAAAATCCCTCATGAAATTTTCCAGTTGATCCTTTCCCCGCAGAATAATCTTCATCAGCCGCTCGTCGGTCGGCTCCAAGGTGAGGTCCTTCCTCAACATTTGAATGGAGCCGCTGATCGCCGCCAGGGGATTCCTGATTTCATGAGCTAGACCGGCCGCCATTTCGCCGATAAAGGCTAGGCGCCTGCTGTTTTCATAAGCCGCTTCCATCTTCTTGATGGAAGTCAAGTTCCGGACGCCCGGTTGCAGGATTTAATCCGACCTTCCAGGTTAATCGTCAGAATCCCGGCGTCGATGGATTCGATAATGCTCCGGTGCAGGAGATCCAGTTGATCGAAGGCATTCTCTTTTTCCAACAGAAGGATACTGGCTGTTTTCTCCTGTTCGATCACAAAACCGGCGAGAAAAGCCACCGCATAAAATGAAAGGGCGTGAACGAGGATTCTCGAATAAACATAATCGGCATTGTGCTCAATTTCCGGCAGGATCGATATCAAAGGAGGGTCGAGAATCCTGAAATATTCCAGATTCAGCAGCATACCCTAGGAAAAAATGCAGGCCGTGGCGGCCGCAACGCCCCCTTTTCGTTCTGTAAACAGCACCGTGTAAATAATCACCATGGGATAAAGAACGGAATAGATGCTGCTTACCCCCCCGGTAAGATGAATGAGGCTGGTGATCAGAAAAATATCCCCGGCCATCTGGAGATAGGCCTGCCGGCGGCAGTTTGCTACAAATTTCAAGGATACAAGGACCAGGAAAGAAATGAGATAGGTAGCGAGGAGAAGCCCGTAAAAAGCAGGGGTTTGAATTTCCGGTTCCCACGAGGTCTGCCTGAAATCGATGAAAATTAGCACCCCCAGCAGAAAGGTAGCTATCACAACGCGTGACACGATGAGCCAGTGTAGTCTTTTCCGCCTCTGATCTCCCAATGTGAGCGGCCTCTCGGAAGCTTCGGTTATGAACACGGAATCTTCCAGCCTGCTGTTCATTTTACCTTTCATCATCCAGGAGCCATCCCGCCTGTCGTAAGGGGATGCCGACATGATGGGCTTTACTTAAAACACTGGAGTCGGCAGAGGGATACTCATGCAAAAGCCTTTCCTCCTTTTCCTGCCCGCCCTGATTTCAGGCATTCTTGCCGGAGACTGTTTTGCCCTTTCCCTTCCCGGATATCTTTTCCTTCTTGTTCCAGTGATTTTTCTCCTGGCGGTAGGATTTTGTCAGAAGAAATCGCTTCTAATCGTACCGGGGGTCATGGCCGTCCTGTTTCTTCAAGGGAGTTGGAACATCACCTACCTAAACCGGCCTTCTCCGCCATCAGAAGCCCTCCAGCGGGAAGCTAACAGGGGCGTCGCAACCCTGGAGGGGAGAATCTGCGAAAGCCCGCAATATGCCGAAGGAAAAGTTAAAGTGGTTCTGCAGGCAATCCGGGTTTTAGAGGACGGTGCTTATCTTCCCGTCACGGAACGCATTCTCCTGACGGTTAAAGGGCATCAGGATTTGAACTATGGCGATTTCATCCGCTGCGAAACGAGGTTGGCAAAGCCGCATAATTTCAATAATCCAGGCGGATTTGATTATGAAAAACGTCTTCGGTTCCAAAGGATTTCATTCCTGGGCTTTGTCAGCGATGAATCCAGACTCATTGTTCTGCGAAAGGATCAGGGGAATGTTTTCCGGGAGAGATTGGAAAGGTTCCGCCATACGATCCGAACTCTCATTGTCCGTCATGCCTCTTTTCCCGAACAGGCGGTTCTGCAGGCCATGATCCTCGGTAACCAGAGGGAAATCCCTCAAAACATCCGGGATCAATTCAATATGACCGGTACGTCCCATATCCTTGCCATCTCCGGTTTTAACGTCGGCATGATCGCTCTGTGGTCGATTGTGGTTGTTCGCTGGCTCTTCCGCAGGTCGGAAACGCTCCTGCTGCGCTTCAACGTGGTTAAAATTTCTCTTCTGGCGGCCTTTCCGCCCGTCATGGTCTATTCCTTGATCGCCGGGGCAGGGATATCCGTGGTCCGGGCGGAAATCATGGCCCTGGTTTTTATGATCGCCATTGTTCTGGACCGTCGGCAGGACCTGTTAAACACCCTTGCGGCGGCCGCTCTGGTAATTCTGATGGTTTCTCCCCAGGCGCTTTTCGATGTTTCTTTTCAGCTTTCCTTCACCGCCGTTGCCTCCATCGCCTGCCTGGCTCCCCTATGGGCCCCTTTTCGACACAACGCCCATTCGTCGGCGCCGTCTTCACGAACGAAGGAATGGCTTACCCGCAGAAAAGAGGATTTTTTCCTTTTTTTCTTCACCACGGTCGGCGTCACCCTGGGAACGTTGCCCATTATTGCCTTCACTTTCAACCGCCTGTCCTTCATCGTTCTACCCGCCAATGTCGTGCTTGTGCCCATCCTTGGCCTGATGGCTCTGCCGGTCAGCATGATGGTGATCGTCGTCACCCCCTTTTCCCAGGCTCTCGCCGGGATGCTGATTTCGTGCTCGGCGTGGCTGGTAAAAATTTCCCTGGGGCTGGTGGATTTCTTTTCCGGTTTCCCTTGGGCCTCCTTTTATGTCTGCACCCCTTCGCCGTGGCAGGCGGGCGCCTTTTACCTGTTTTTGCTTTCGGCTCTCCAACTGGTTCAAGTCTATCGCCTTGAAGACCATGGGAAGCTTCGCTGCAAAAAGCGCCTGCTCTGGTTTATCTGCCTTTGCCTGCTCGCTTTTCTCCCAGGCAGTTCGCTCTGGCATCACCTGGAGAAGATCAGGAGCCGGGACCTCACCGCCACGGCGATTGATGTTCATCAGGGTAGCGCCACCTTGATTCGCTTGCCTGGCGGAAAGACCATGCTGATAGATGGAGGGGGAAGCTCCATGGATGGCTTTGACATCGGCCGTTCGGTCGTGGCGCCTTTTCTGTGGCATGAGAGGATCCGAACGCTCGATGTCGTCGTTCTTTCCCACGCCCATGCCGACCATCTGGGCGGGCTGCTCTTCGTGCTGGAACATTTTACGGTCAGGGAAGTCTGGTCGAACGGACCGGGTGGGAGCGACGAGACGTATCGCCGATTTCTGGAAATTCTTTCCCGGAAAGGGATCCGGCACCGGATTTTCACCGAAAAGAAAAGCCTCTTGCAGATCGGACCCGTCGCCATTCAGCTCTTGAATCCGAAACCCCGGTTTTCTCCTGTAGTGGATCTGAATGATAAATCTCTCGTCGTGCGGTTGACCTATGGCGCCGTCAGCCTGATGTTGCCGGGAGATCTTTCGGCCCAACAGGAGATCGCTCTGCTCGGGGAGGGGGACGATCTCCGCAGCGAGGTCCTGTTCGTCCCACATCACGGAAGCAGGATGTCCAGCAGCCTCCCCTTTATCCTGAACACCCGGCCGCAGGTCGCAGTTATCAGCTGCGGTCGGGATAACCTCTTCGGGTTTCCCCATCGGGAAGTTGTCGAGCGATATCAAAGCGTCGGCGCCCGGATATTGCGGACGGACCGGCAGGGGGCGATTACCCTGAAGACCGATGGAAGGGGGATTTCCCTGCGGTCGTTTAAACCGGAACCCGGGTGGGACGATTCATAAGTTGAGGACGCCGGGCATCCGCAAGAGCGGAAGGACATAATTTTATTGTTATTCAGTATGTTCTATGTTAAGCATTAAGGCTTCAAAAAAGAAGGTTGGGCATGGTCAATCAAAATGGAAGTTATTACAGCAGTTAAGGGATTCAAGGATATTCTGCCCGAGGAAGCGGGAAAATGGCGGTGCGTGGAGAATGCGGCCCGGGAGATTTTTTCCCGCTTCGGCTTCAAGGAGATCCGCCTTCCCATCCTGGAAAAAACGGACCTTTTCAGGAGAGGAATCGGCGAGTCCACGGATATCGTCGAAAAGGAGATGTATACCTTTGCCGACCGGGGCGACGAATGTCTGACACTTCGCCCGGAAGCGACGGCTTCCGTCATCCGGGCTTACCTGGAACATACGCTTTACAACGCCGAGCCGGTCAGCCGGCTTTTTACGATCGGCCCCATGTTCCGCCGGGAGAGGCCTCAAAGGGGCCGCTTCCGACAGTTCCACCAGATTGATGTGGAATTGCTGGGCCTTGATGATCCGCGGGCCGATGCGGAAGTGATCGTGATGCTGATGCATTTCCTTCAGGAAGTCGGCCTGGACAAGGTCAGCCTGGAGCTGAATTCCCTGGGATGTTTCTCCTGCCGTCCCGCCTTCCGCAGCGCCATTCTCGAATTTCTCAGAGGCAAGGAAGAGGGTCTCTGTGACGACTGCAAGCGGCGGCTGGGCTCCAATCCGCTGCGGGTATTCGACTGCAAGGCTCGGGAGTGTCAGGAGGTGATCGCCGACGCCCCCCGCCTGGGCGACTTCATCTGCGGGGATTGCCGTCAGCATTTCGAGGAGGTCGCCTCGGCACTCGAGGAACTCGGCATCCCTTATAAAGTCAACTCCCGCATGGTCCGGGGGTTGGATTATTACACCAAGACCACCTTCGAGGTCACCACGGAGCATCTGGGGGCTCAGAATGCCGTTGTCGGCGGCGGCCGCTATGACCGGCTCGTTCAGGAACTTGGCGGTCCCGATATCCCCGGCATCGGCTTTGCCGTCGGTTTTGAACGCCTGGTTTCCCTGCTGCCGGCCACGGATTCCCTTGATCTGCCGCAGCCGGATCTTTTTGTCGCCTCCCTGGGAGCGGCCGCTCAGAAAAGGGCCTTCCTGCTTTCCAACCGGCTGAGGAGAGAAGGGCTGCACGTGGAACAGGATTTGTCCGCAAGAAGCCTGAAAAGCCAAATGAAGCGGGCAAACCGGCTGAACTGCGCCTATACCCTGATCCTGGGCGATCGTGAGCTCGAAGAAAAAAAGGCCGAATTCCGGGACATGAAGGCGGGCACCCAGCAAACCCTTTCCCTGGATGACCTGGAGAAGCAGATTCTGAAACTTATAAAAGAGAGGTAAGGACGTTGTCGGATTTCATCACGAAGAAGAAAAGAACACATTACTGCGGACAATTGCGCAGCAGCGACATTGACAGGGAAGTGGTTCTCATGGGCTGGGTTCACCGCCGCCGGGATCACGGCGGGGTCATCTTTGTGGATTTCCGGGACCGGGAAGGCCTGGTGCAAATCGTTTTCAATCCGGAGTACAGCCCCGAAGCCCACCAGGAAGCCCATCGAATCCGCAGTGAATTTGTCCTGGCCGTTCGGGGGCGGGTCCGTCAACGTCCCGAAGGAATGGTCAATCCCGAGATGAAAACCGGGACGATCGAGGTCCTGGTGGAGGAACTGGAGATCCTTAACGAAGCCCAGACCCCGCCTTTCAGCCTCGAAACCGAAAGCGACATCTCGGAAAATGTCCGCCTGAAGTATCGCTATCTCGATCTTCGCCGGCCGCAGCTGCAGAAAAACATTCTCCTGAGAAGCCGTGTGGCGGCGGAAACGAGGCAGTACTTTCAGGGCAAGGGGTTCATCGAGATCGAAACGCCCTTTCTCACCAAAAGCACCCCGGAAGGCGCCCGGGACTATCTCGTTCCCAGCCGGGTGAACAAGGGGATGTTTTATGCCCTTCCCCAGTCCCCCCAGATCTTCAAACAGCTGCTGATGGTATCCGGCTTTGACCGCTATTTTCAGATTGTCAAGTGTTTCCGGGACGAAGACCTCCGGGCCGACCGGCAGCCCGAGTTCACCCAGATCGACGTGGAAATGTCCTTCATTACCGAGGACGACATCATCGCAATCATGGAGGGGTTGATGGCGCACCTTTTTACCCGCTGCCTGAACCGCCCCCCTTCCCTGCCTTTTCCCCGTCTGTCCTATGGGGAGGCCATCAGCCGTTACGGCAAGGACAATCCGGACATCCGGTTTGGCCTCGAACTTCGTGACCTGACCGATATTCTCATCGATTCCAACCTGTCGGTATTCCGGGAAGCGGCCGCGGGAGGCGGGCTGATCAAGGCCATCCGTATTCCTGATGGAAAGCGCCTGTCCCGCAAGGATTTCGATGAGCTGCAGAATTTTGTCACGATTTATGGGGCCAAAGGTCTCGCCTGGGCCCGGGTGCTGGCCGCGGGCTGGACCTCGCCGATCTTCAAGTTTCTCACCGCGGAAGAAGTTCAGCAGATCAATACCCGGATGGAAGCCGTCGAAGGTGACGCCCTGGTTTTCGTGGCGGACACCCCGGCGGTGGTTCATGACGCCCTGGGCAATCTCCGGTCTCATTTGGCAAAAAAGTTGAACCTCATCGATCCCGAACAGTTCGCCTTTGTCTGGATCACCGAGTTTCCCCTCATGGAGTTCAGTGAGACGGAAAAGCGTTATGTCTCGACCCATCACCCCTTCACCTCTCCCGTGGCTGAGGATGTCCCCCATCTCCCCGGAGAGGCGGGAAAAGTCCGGGCACGGGCCTATGACCTCGTGCTGAACGGCTCCGAGGTCGGAGGGGGAAGCATCCGGATCCACCAGAAAAAGGTCCAATCCCTGATTTTCGAGGCCCTCGGCCTGGAGAGCGAGGAAGTGCGCAGCAAGTTCGGATTTCTTCTCGACGCCCTGGAATACGGGACGCCGCCTCACGGGGGGATTGCCTTCGGTCTGGACCGGCTGGTCATGATGATGACTGGGGCGGAATCGATCCGCGACGTCATCGCCTTCCCCAAGACCCAGAAGGCGACCTGCCTGATGACGGATGCCCCCTCCCGGGTCAGCATCGAACAATTGATGGAATTATCCCTTAAAATTGTTTAGCATGGCGTAGACAGATTCCTGGGATCTGTCAATTTCCTTTGAAAAGACTGGATCTTCGCTTTCCTCGGGGAAAGCGCCGTCCTTTGGAGAGAAGTATCATGGCAAAATGGAATTCCCGGAGACGAATCCTCAATCACGAACATACCCGATTCTGGCGTTGTGAATTGCGGGATGTGGATGAACCAAACCTGCAGAAGGAGGTCTTCCCCTACGACGAAGTCAGCCGAATCGATTTTGATTACCGGATGATTCCAGTTCAGCCGGCGGAGGAGCTTTTTATTACCGATACGACCTTTCGCGACGGGCAGCAGGCCAGACCCCCCTACACGGTCAAGCAGATCGCCGATCTTTTCCAGCTGATGAGCCGGTTGGGTGGAGAAAAAGGCGTTATCCGTCAGACGGAGTTCTTCCTCTACAGCAAACGGGATAAGGAAGCTGTGACGCGGTGCCGGGCGCTCGGCCTTCCCTTTCCGGAGATTACGGGCTGGATCCGGGCGGCCCAGGAAGATGTGCCCCTGGTAAAAGAAATGGAACTGAAGGAAACGGGAATCCTGACCTCGGTGTCCGATTACCATATCTTTCTGAAGCTCAACAAAAAACGGAGCCAGGCCCTGGACGAATACCTGGGGATTGTCAAATCCATTTTGGATGCCGGCGTCATCCCCCGCTGCCATTTTGAAGATATCACGCGGGCGGATATCTACGGTTTCTGTATTCCCTTTGCCATCGAGTTGATGAAGCTTCGCGAAGAAAGCGGGCTGGATATCAAGATCCGGCTCTGCGACACCATGGGGTACGGGGTGACCTATCCCGGCGCCTCGCTGCCGAGGAGCGTCGATAAACTGGTGCGGGCCTTCATTGAGGATGCCAATGTACCCGGCCACCTTCTGGAATGGCACGGCCACAACGATTTTCACAAGGCCCTGATCAATGCGACCACCGCCTGGCTTTACGGCTGCAGCGCCGCCAATTCCACCCTTCTCGGCCTGGGTGAGAGGACCGGCAATCCGCCCATCGAAGGGCTGATCATGGAGTACATCGGCCTGAGGGGAAGCACCGACGGGATTGACACCACGGTCATCACGGACATCGCGCAGTACTTTGAAAATGAGATCGGCTACAAGATTCCGGACAACTTCCCCTTTGTCGGAGCGGACTTCAACGTCACCCGGGCGGGTGTTCATGCCGACGGTCTGATCAAGAACGAGGAGATCTACAACATCTTCGACACGACAAAAATCCTGAAGCGCCCCATCGTTCCCATGGTGACCGACAAGTCCGGAAAAGCAGGCATCGCCTACTGGATCAATTCCCATTACCGGCTCACCGGTGAGAATACCGTCGATAAACGGCACCCCGGAATTTCCAAGATCAACAAATGGATCGTGGACGAGTACGAGGCCGGCCGGGTGACCACGATTTCCTCGGAAGAGCTGGAGGCGAAGGCCCGCAAATACCTCCCCGAACTCTTCATGTCCGACCTGGAGAGGATCAAATTCAAGGCCGCCGAAGCCGCCATTGCCGTCCTGCGCAAGATCATCGACGATCCGGCGATGAGGACGATGGAGCCCGAACTGCAGGAGCCGGTGATGCAGCGGTTTATCGAGGAGTACCCCTCGATCCAGTTCGCCTATGTCGTCGACATGAACGGGAAGAAGACCACGAGGAACATTACCAATATCGCGGACCGGGCCAAGTACGAAAACTACGGAGTGGGAACGGATCAATCCGACCGGGAATGGTTTATCGAACCTCTGCGGACGGGGAAGCTCCATGTGACCGACTTTTACATCTCCAAGATGACCGGCGCCCTCTGTTTCACCGTTTCCGCGCCCATCGCCGATGACCGCGATGAAATCATTGGAATTTTCGGGGTGGATATCCGGGTCGAGGACCTGGTCAAGGAACCGGAATACATTGCTGAAGCAACACAGATTGCCCTGAAGGCAGAGTATAACGCCAAGTATAAGTCCGACCGCTGGATGTAGCTCTCTCCCCTCCTCCTCAAATCACCCGTTAGGGTGGGGAGACGGGGGCAACGCCGACGGACAGCGGCGCGCGCCGCAAAGGGCGCCCTTTCGGAAAAAGGGGAATCACCACTCTTCTTCGAGCATCCAGCGTTCGAAGGGGAGTTCTTTTTTTCGTGACGAGGGAACCAGCTCCTTGATGAACCGGGAAGGGCTGAGATGGGAATAACCGCCCCAACGGGAATAATTCGTTTCCGGAAAACAGAGATAGAGGTGGTCCTTGGCCCGGGTGGCGGCCACATAAAAGAGCCTTCGCTCTTCCTCCTCGCCGCCCTCGTCCCCCAGCGCCCGCTCCAGGGGGATCATTCCTTCGGCGCAGCCCACCACCATCACAACGGACCACTCCAGCCCCTTGGCCTGGTGAATCGTGCTTAAGATCACCTTGTTTGCCAGGCGGCCGGTGTCGGCCGTTTCGCTCGGGCCTTCGCCATCGAGGTTGGTCATCAGCGACAATTCACTGAGGAAGTCTTCCAGAGAGGAAAATTGTCCGGCAAATTCCGCCAGTTGCTCCAGGTCGTCTTCCCGCGACGCCTGATCGGGATAGGTTTCCCGCAGGGTGTTCCGATATCCCTGATCCAGAATGAGGCGGATAAGGTCGGGAATAGCCGATTCGCTCCACGTCTCGCGACGCAGCATCCCCAGCACTTCCTGAAAACGGGCCAGTCCAATCCGCGCCGCCTTGGAAACCACCTTGAGAAAGTCTTCCGTCAGGGCGGCCTCCAGCGGCTCTTCCGAGGCGAAAAGAAAGTTGCAGAGCTTCTCGGCGGTCACCTTGCCGATTTTCGGGTAAAGGCCGAAAATCCGCAGCCAGGCCATCCGATCCCTGGCGTTTCCCAGGACCCGCAGATAGGCGGTGACATCCTTGATATGGGCCTGCTCGAAAAAGCGGATTCCCGAACGGATTTCATAGGGAATTCCCCGGCGGGTCAACTCCAGCTGCACATCCATGGCATGAAAATGGGCACGGTAAAGAATCGCCATTTCGGAGAGATCCACGCCGCTGCGGTGAAACTCCAGAATCCTCTGGGCGACAAACTCCGCCTGCTGGAGGGCGTTCCGGGCCGGGACAACCACGGGTCTCAGGCCCGCTTCCCGGACGGCCCGCAGGGATTTGGCATATTGATTCTCGTTTTTCCTGATGCAGAGATTCGCCAGGTGAAGAATCTCCGGCGTGCTGCGATAGTTTGTCTCCAGCTTGAAGATCTTGCAGCCGGGGTATCGCTCGGGGAAAGACATGATGTTGGCGAAATGGGCCCCGCGGAAGGCATAGATGCTCTGGGAGTCGTCTCCCACGACCATGAGATTGCGGTGCCGGAAGGCCAGCAGATCGATGATTTCCGCCTGGAGCCGGTTGGTGTCCTGGTATTCGTCCACGAGGATGTGCTCGAAGCGTTCGCCGTAACGTTCCCGGACATCGGGGCATTCGGAAAGGAGCCGCCGACAGTTGAGGAGAAGATCGTCAAAATCCATGAGCTGGGAGTCGCGCTTGCGTTTCCCGTAGAGGGCGGCCACTTTGAGCAGGTCTTCCAGGCGGTGGCTGAAGAAGGGGAAACGCTCCGGCACCAGTGCGGCCAGGTCAGCCGCCGTATTGGCGGCGAGGCTGAGCATTCCGTAAAGAACCCCGGCCTTGGGAAAGGACGAGCCTTTCGTGTCGATCCCCGCTTCCGTCATGCAGGAAGCAATGAGCTGCCGGGCATCCTCGGCATCCAGGATGGAGAAATTTCGCGAGTAGCCCAGCCGCTCGGCATGGGTCCGCAGCATGAAGTGCCCATTGTGGTGGAAGGTGCCGCCGAGCAGCCGGGAGAGATCGGCGGGAACGAGTTCCCGGACCCTCTCGAGCATGGAACGGGCCGCCTTGTTTGTGAACGTGGCCAGGAGAATCCGCTCGGGGGGGATGCCCGTTTCAATCAACCGCGCCACCCGATAGGTCAGGGTGCGGGTTTTCCCGCTTCCCGCCCCGGCGATGACCAGCATGGGTCCACCCGCCTCCAGCACAACCTGGCGCTGTTCATTGTTCAATTCCCTTTCATAGTCGATCATAAAGATTTGCCGCCCGGTGCCGCTCAGGCTCCCTGCAGGGCCTTCTTCACCGCGTCCACCGTTTCGGCGCTGCTGACGGAGGAAAAGGTTTTCAGAAGCCCTTCCTTTTCGTAAAAGCCGATGAGGGGCGCGGTTTTCTGATTGTACGTCTCCAGGCGATTCACAATGGCCTCTTCCGTTTCATCATCGCGCTGGATGGTGGGACTGCCGCATTTTTTGCACGTGCCGTCGGGCAGGGGCGGATTGCTCTTGATGTTGTAGATTTCCTGGCAGTCGGGGTTGGAGCAGGTCCGCCGGGTGGTGAGGCGGTCGAGGATCACATCCCGGGGAACTTCCAGGTTGACGACAAAATCCAGCTGGATGTTCAGCTTCTGCAGCAGGGACTTCAAGGCCTCCGCCTGAGGAATCGTCCGGGGGAATCCATCCAGGATGAACCCCTTCGCGCAGTCCGGCTCCTGCAGCCTCACTTCCATCATTTTCATGATCAGGGCGTCGGGAACCAGATCCCCCCGATCCATGTAGCCCTTGGCTTGCCGCCCCAGTTCAGTTCCCTCCTTGACCGCTGCCCGTAGAATGTCTCCCGTGGAAATCTGAACCGAACCATCATAATCCGTCAAAAGTTTGGCAACTGTCCCTTTGCCGGCGCCGGGCGCTCCCAAAAGAATTACCTTCATGATTGTGGAAAACCTCCTTTTCCCTTGATGTTGTTAGCAGGGATGGGACTATAGGCAAAATCCCTTCCGGGGTCAAGCGAATAGAGGCAGGAGAGGCATTAATTCTTGACATCATCCGCGCTCATTCTCTATAGTTGCGGGCAAAATCAAGGCTCCCCAGGATTGTATTCCATGGCGTCGATGGCAACCGGACCCGAAATCCGTTATCGTTTCGTTGAAGAAGTCGAGATCGAACTTCTAAACCAGATCATCGGCCTCTACCGAGCCGCCGGCTGGTGGCCGGAAGAGGAGGCAAACCCGCGCCTCGTTGCCCGAATCATTGCCGGAAGCCACTGCTTCCTTACCGCCATGGACGGAAACCAACTGGTGGGAATGGGGCGGGCCATCAGCGACCACGCAAATGACGCTTACCTCCAGGACCTGACCGTCCACCCTGATTACCGCCGCCGGGGAATCGGCTCCGGCCTGGTCAAGAGACTCCTTGCCCGCCTCGCCGCGGACGGACTTCCCTGGGTCGGGCTGATCGCAGAAGGCAACGCCTCCCCCTTTTATGCCCGCTTCGGATTCGAAAAAATGCCGGACTCGGCACCCATGCTGTTGAAGAAATCATGACTCTCCAAAATTCCTTCCGTTTGCTGACCCCGGCTAAGTACCCGTTGCTGAAGCCTTTCTTTCATGAGATGAAGCATGCCTTGGCGATCTACTCTCTCCCGTCCCTTATTGCCTGGAACAGTGAGCTCAATCCGACGTACTACGCCATCGAGGACGATCTGCTCCTGCTGACCATGCCCGATGCATCTGCCGATGCATCGGGTGGCCGCTGCCTCCTTCTTCCCCTGAGCCCCCATCGGGACGTGACGCCCCGGGAGCTGGCCGACCTCTGTCAGCGTCATGGCCTTTCCACCTTCTGCTTCATCCCAGGAAGCTACGTGGAACAATACGGTCCTTCCGCCTTCGAACCCCTGTTCTCCGTGACGGAGCAGCCGGACTACGACGATTACATCTACCTGAGGACGGACCTCATCCTTCTGAAAGGGTCTCGTTATCTAAAAAAACGAAACCACATCAGCAAGTTTTGTAAACTTTACGTTGAAACGGGAAGAGCCTCCGTCGAAGGCCTTTCCTCGGTGAACATTCCCGAAGCCCTGCGTTTCCTTGAGTGGTGGTGCGCCGAAAACAACCGGTGCGCACCGGAGGAAAATCCCAATCTCGCGCTGGAAAGCGCCGCGGCGCGGTTCATGCTGGAGAAACTGGAATTATTGGAGGCGCGGGGAATGGCTGTCCGCATCGACGGAAAAATCGCCGCCTTCGCCGTCGTGACCTCTCTGACCAAGCAGATGCGGGTGCTCAATTTCGAAAAGGCCGATGCCGGAATTCCGGGCCTCTATCAGTTTCTGGACAGGGAATGCGCCCGAAAGCTCTTCGAAGGGGTAAAATATATCAACAAGGAAAGCGATATGGGCAGCCCGGGACTGGCCCACTCCAAAGAGTCTTATAATCCGATTCAACGCATCCGCTGCTTTCGGCTGAGCCTGCTGACTGAAGAGGCCGTGGTGCAGGAGGAACAGGATTTAAGAAAGAAGAGCTATGGCTGATCTGAGAATGAAGCTGCAAAAGGCATCCGATTTCTTTAAAGAGGATATCTGGCGCATCCGACGGACGGAACTGCCCCCGGGAAAGTCTTTTTTCCTGAATCTCCTGAGAGTGCTGATCCTGTCCGTCCGGGAATTTGATGAAGACAAATGCCGGTTACACGCCTCGGCCCTGACTTACTACACGCTGGTCTCTATCGTTCCCCTGGCCGCCATGGCTTTCGGGATCGCCAAGGGCTTCGGCTTCGAGAAAATTCTGGAAGCCCAGTTGCGGGAGAGATTGGCCGGACATGAAGAGATTCTTGCCAAAGTCGTTACCTTTTCCCACTCCCTCCTGGCGAACACCCAAGGGGGGCTGATTGCGGGAATCGGTCTGGTGGTGCTTTTCTGGGCCGTGATCAATGTCTTAAGCCAGATCGAGGAGTCCTTCAACGATATCTGGGGCATCAAGGAACAGAGATCCTTCGGCCGGATGTTCAGCGACTACCTGTCCCTCATGTTGATCTGCCCCATCCTCCTGATCCTTTCCAGCAGCGTAACCGTCTTCTTGACCGCCGAGGTAAACCTGATTCTGGAGAAGTTTTCCGTTCTGGGCTTTTTCAGTCCGCTCGTTTTCCTTTTCCTGAAACTGCTGCCCTTCTGTCTTCTCTGGGGCCTGTTTATCTTTTTTTACATTTTCATGCCCAACACAAAGGTCCGCTTTTCCTCGGGATTGCTGGCGGGAATGATCGCCGGCACGATGCTGCAGGTTTTGCAGTGGGGGTACATTACCTTTCAGATCGGAGTGGTCCGCTACAATGCCATTTATGGAAGTTTCGCCGTTCTTCCACTTTTTCTGGTATGGCTTCAGCTCAGCTGGCTGATTGTCCTGTACGGAGCGGAATTGTCCTTTGCCTACCAGAATGTGGATACCTATGAGTTTGAACCGGATGCCCTCCAGGCGAGTCAGCGCCTTAAAACACTCATCGCCCTTCAGATTACCCACCGCCTGGTCAAAAACTTCCAGTCGGGAGCCCCGCCCCTGACCGCTTACCAGATATCGCACCAGCTTGAGATCCCGATCCGGTTCGTCAATGAACTGCTCTTCGGGCTGGTGAAAAGTAACATCCTGTCGGTTGCGGAAACCGAGAAAGGTGCGGAACGGGGCTACCAACCGGCCGTGGATATCAACGCCCTGACCATCCAGAGGGTCATCGAGGCGCTGGAAAAAAGAGGCATCAACGCGCTGTCCTATCCGCCGGCACGGGAGTTTTCCCTCTTGGCGGAATCCCTGGAGACCTTCGGAGAGGCGATCGCATTACTGCCGGCCAACCGGCTGCTGAAAGAGCTTTGATGTTGATCCGGGCGGGAGGAAAGGCCATCCCACTGAGGGGCAGCGGCTTCGAGAGCGGCGGGCGGAATCGGATGCGGTCAATGAAAAGGGCAACCTGGTTGAGCTTGCTGACGGGGCTCTATCTTTTGCTTCTTTTCTCCCTTTGGGGGCTAAACCGCATCGGGCCGGAAAAATTCTGGTTCGGCGCCTTCAACCTCTATCTGCCGCAGATCATGTGGGCGATTCCGGGGATACTGCTGGCTGTTGTCGCCTGCAGGGTCGACCGGTCGCGGGTCTGGCTGCCTGTGCTGTGCGTTCTTTTCGCCCTTGGCCCGGTGATGGGCTTCCACTGGCCATTCCAAAAGCCTGCAACGATGCCGGGAAGGACGGCTCTGCGGATCATGACATGGAATGCCAAATACAGCCCTCCTGTGGCAGCGGCGCTTCAGAGGGAGATATCCCGGTGGAACCCCGATGTTCTTCTCTTCCAGGATGCGCCAGGGGCACTGAAAGGTCCCCTGGGAACCTACCTGCTGCAACGATGGAATGTTCTTTCCCGGGGCCAGTACGTCATTGCAAGTCGCTATCCCCTGTTTGGGGCGGAAGTCATAGAGCTTCCCTTTTCCAGCAGGAGGAAAGATCAGTTTGTGCGCTGCCGGATGCTCATCGGTTCCCAGGTGATTTCCCTGTACAACGTCCACTTCCGCACCCCGCGAAGGAGCCTCAATGCCTTCAGAGCAGCGAAAAGGCGGCTCTGGTCTCTTCCCGAAGCCATCGAGAGCCTCGATAACAACGTTAAAATCCGCATCAATCAGGCGGCTGTGGTGCAGATATATCTCAACAGGGAAACGGGACCGGTCATCCTGACCGGCGATTTGAACGCGCCGGAGGCTTCCCTCGCCTGTAAAGCGCTTCGCGACGCCGGACTGCGCGACGCCTTTGCCGTCGCTGGAAGAGGCTACGGCTTCACCTACGGGCACCGCCTTCTTGAAAACCGGCTGCCCTGGCTGAGGTTTTCCTGGATGCGGATTGATCACATCATGCTGAATTCCCCGTTTCAAGTGCGTCGCTGCGTGGTGGGTACGGGAATGGCTTCAGATCACCGCCCCGTGATTGCCGATCTAATCATGAAAAATGCAGACGAGAGGACAGATGGAAAAAATAGAAGAGAAACGAAATAATCAGCCGTTTTTTAGAATACTTCTTTTGATCTTGATGCTTTCCTTCGTTCTCCAGCCCGACGGCCGTGCGGAGTTCTTTGCCCTGGCGCCGGTTGAGACCGTACAGGGAAGCCTCCAGAGCTACACCGTCAAGCCGGGAGAATCGCTGATCGAGATCGCCCGGGACTTCGATCTCGGTTATAATGAAATCATGGAAGCGAACCCCACCCGCGATCCCTTTGTTCCAGGAGACGGCGCAACGGTTACGATCCCCACCCTGTGGATCATTCCCGACGCGGGGCTGCCGGAAATGATCCTGATTAACCTTTCCGAATACCGGCTTTATTATTTTCTCGATCAGGGCGGATCGAGATTTGTGGAGACCTTTCCGATCGGCATCGGAAGCGAAGGCCACGACACCCCACCGGGGTCATTCAAAGTGGTCGAAAAAATCGCCAATCCAGCCTGGCATGTCCCCGAGTCCATCCGGCTGGAAAGGCCGGAGTTGCCCCCGGTGGTGCCTCCCGGTCCTGACAATCCCTTGGGTACGCACGCGCTGCGCCTTTCGGAAAGAAGCATTCTCATCCACGGAACAAACCGCCCCTTTGCCGTCGGCAGAATGGCCAGCCATGGGTGCATCAGGCTGTATCCGGAAGACATTCCGATTCTTTTCACGTTGGCCGCCAACGGCGTTCAGGTCCGCATTGTCCGCCTACCCATCAAGGTGGGCGTCAAAGGCGACAGGGTGTATATGGAGGTCCATGGCGATCCGAATCTGGAACCCACTCTGGCAGACGCGACTTCATTACTGATCAAGAAAGGCCTTCTCGGGAGGGCGAGCATTGAGAAAATGCGCAGAACCCTGGAAAAGAAAGACGGTATCCCGACGGATATCACGGAGTGAAGAGATGGGGCCCCTTTGACTGATCCGGGGCCCCATGAAACAGCCTATTTTCTCTGGTGCAGTTCAAAAGCCTTTCTTGCGGCGGCTTCTGCTTTTGCAGCAGCGGCTTCACTCTTGTTGGCGGTCTGTAAAGCCTCCGCGGCATCTTTCTTCGCCTGGTCAATGTCAGCCTGGGAAGCGGCGCTGCCGGCCTCGAGCTTATTGACCTTTTCTGCCAAGGAGTCGACCTGCTGCTTGGATGCGCAACTGGTTTCCAGTTTATTGATTCTTTCCGCCAAGGGGTCCGTCTGCTCCTTCACGAAACCCTTGGATGCGCAGCCATAGGAGATCGCCACCAAAAAACTCAGCAGCATCATGATCATAATGGACTTTTTCACACGGTTCACCTCCCTTCAGGATAAAAGTTGTGAGTAATCTACTTCCAAACGCCCGGAGGATCAACAAATAAAAAATACTTCCCGCAAATACAAGGGGGACAGGCGTCTTTAGCCAAGCCCAATATTGGATTCGTCAAAACAATATCTCGCACCCATGCCGGACAGGATCTCCCGAACCCTTGGGCCAGAGTGACCCTACGGGCATTGATTCCTTCGCGGATGATCGATGCCGTTTTAATCTTCAGTAAAATATTTCAAAAAAGGAGGAAGGAAAAAATGAAAGGCATTCTGTTGGCTGTTGTGATGTTCTGGATGATCTGCGCCAGTGGACCGGCCCAGGCAGGAATCCTTGAGGATATGGCGAAGGAACTTCCCCGGGCCGTAAGCGCAGCTTCACAGTCGTCTCCGGATCAGAAAACGACCGTTTCCGGACTGAAAGAGGCCTTGAACGTCGGGACTGAAAAGGCAATTACAAGCCTCTCAAAACCTGATGGGTATCTCGGCAATCCAATGGCAAAGATTCTTCTTCCCGACAAGATTCAGAAGATTGCAGAGGTGGTTGCCAAGCTGGGGTATCAGAAACAAATCGACGAGTTTATTCTCAGCATGAATCGTGCGGCCGAAGCCGCGGCTCCGAAGGCGATCCCCCTGTTTGCCGATGCCATCAAAACCATGTCCTTTGATGATGCCCGGAAAATTCTCCAGGGAGGGGACACGGCAGCCACCCGGTACTTCAGGGAAAAAACGTCGACCAGGCTCTATGGAGAGTTCAAGCCCGTCATCGCGGAAAACATGAACAAGGTCGGGGCAACGAAGGCGTATAAGGAAATGATGGCCCCTTATGAAGCCCTTCCCTTCGCCCCTCAGGAATCCCTGGATCTGGATTCCTATGTCACCAACAAAGCCTTGGACGGCCTCTTCCTCATGATCGGACAGGAAGAGAAAAAGATTCGGAGCAATCCGGCCGCAAGAGTAACGGATCTTCTGAAGACCGTTTTCGGCAAGTAAGAACGGGAGAAAGCCTCACGCTTCCCCCTGGGGATCTTCACGGCAAGGACTCGGGAAAATCTTTTCCTAAAGAGGGCGTTTGGGGTTCGGTTGAAAGTCCTGGAATTGAATGTTAAGGTCCGGGAAAATTTTTCCTAGACCTGTTCTCAAAGCTTAAACCGGCCGTTCCTCATTCCGGAGAAGAAGTACCCTTCCAATTGCCGGATAATGCAGGATAAATAACACCAGTCCTAAAAACTTGCAATTTCGGCGATTCTAGAAAGCCGTCGTGGCATATGCCTTGCTTAACTTCAATTTAATTAGAATATAAGCAGGGTTGGTTGTTGCCCTACCGGATAAGACCTCTTCTCATGCGGAGATACACTTCAAAATGAATGCAAACGGACTGGAAAGAAGCATCTGCGGCAGCGGCACTTTTTTTAACCGGCATCTCACTGTGCAGGATTCGATGCCGTACCGGTTATTCAGACACAGGGACCTCCTTCAGGATATCGTGCCCTCGGATTCCATCGACAAGGAGAAGCTGATCAACCTCTTGAACCTCATCCATTTCAAGGGCGATCCTCTCTATGCCCTGCTGAAGCATCCCCGGTACGACGATGAGATTCTGGCTGAAATTCATCCCGAACCCTGCCTGGGTGATCAACTGGTATGCCGCTGGGATCAGGCCTATCGGGGGTACAAGCTGGACCGATACCATTTTCAATATCTGGTCATTTTCCATAATCAGTCCATCATCCTGGCCCAACCCCGTCTTATTGCATCGGATGACAAAGGGCTGACCGTGCAGTTGCCTGATTCCAGCCCCGTTACCAGCAAACGGCAGGCGCCTCGCTTTAAATGCAGTGACATCAAGGCGGAATTGTTCCAAAACGGCTTTCAGGCCACCGCTGAGCTGGTGGACTTCAGTCCGCACGCCTTTCGCGTCCGCATCCAAAAGGTATCGTCGGCGATCTTTTACTGGTTCCAATCCGATTCACCGGTTACCCTGCGGCTTTTTAACGGATCGGAGATTTTTTTTGCCGGAAACTGCCGCCAGATGTATCAACAGAAAACAGGCCAGGGGGTGGAGATCGTCTTGTCCCCCCTGCAAATGGAGAAGAGCCAGGGAGGAGAGCTGAAGATTCGCAACCCGCGCAAACAGAGCGTGTTACCCCTTTCGGTGATCTTCGAACACCCCTTCGCAAAAAAAACTTTTCAGCGTAAAATCATTGATATCTCCACTTCGGGGTTTTCCATCAGCGACCAAGCCGATGCCGCCGTTTTCATGCCGGGAATGGTCATCCCCAATATGACGATCACTTATGCCGGGCTGCTGAAGATTCAGTGCCGGACGCAGGTTATCTATCGCCGGGATGATGCCTCAACCCGGTTCGGAGTTGCAATTCTGGATATGGGGGTCGAAGACTATAACAAATTGAATCAGCTTCTGAATAATCTTCTGGGCATCGACGAGGGAATGATCAACGAAGTTGATACGGATCAGTTGTGGGAACTGCTCTTCGACAGCAATTTCATTTATCCTGAAAAATATGAACATATCCAGGAATTTCGGAAAGATTTCCAGATTACGTACCAGAAGCTTTATAAGGATTGCCCGGAAATCGCCAAACATTTTACCTATCAGAAGGATGGACGGATCTACAGCCATGTTTCCCTCCTGCGCGCTTATGAAAGAGCCTGGATGGTTCACCACCACGCGGCAAGAGCGGTGGAGGGCAATCCCGGCCGCATCGTCCTGAAAAAAATGATTTCTTACCTTTATGATCTTCGCCGCCTGCCGTCGGCGATGCTGGACTATTTCATCTGTTATTTTCGGCCGGGAAACACCTTTGCCGACCGCATCTATATGGATTTTGCCAGAGGGAAAAACGACTCCCGCGTCTGCTCCGTCGATCGTTTCACCTATCTCCCTCACCGGGCCGGTAAGATAAAGTCCGAGCTGCCTGAAGGCTGGTCCCTCCAGGAGTGCTCCCCATCCGATCTCTGGGAATTGGAAGAATTCTACCGGCATGATTCCGGCGGACTGCTGTGGGACGCCCTGGATCTGAAAAATCAGGAGCATCACACCCTCGAAGATCAATACGCGAAACAGGGACTCCACAGAAAATGGCAGGCGTTTGCCCTGCACTTCTCCGAGGAGCTTAAGGCGGTGATCATCAAGGAAGAATCCGATGTGGCCATAAACCTGTCCGATCTGCTCAATGGTTTTAAAGTTTTCGTGCTCGATCAGGACCTCCCCCTGGATATGGTTTACGCCGCCGTGGAAAATATTCCCCGGACGAAAGCGATGGAATCCTACCCCCTGCTGGTTTATCCTGACAACTATACAGAGGGAAAGAATGCGGGCGTTGAAAAGCAATATCGGATGTGGATTCTCAATGCCCAGCACGCCGACGAATATATTGAATACATGATGAAAAGATTCCGGATGAAGATTGCTTAGGCTCTGCGCGTCGTAGACCAGGCTGATGTTTCGGCGTCTTGAACCTTCTTTGCGGCCCCATGCCGAGGCCGCAAAAAACAAGGTGTCGGCCGCCGCGGGGATCGTTGTGCATCATTCCCTTTCCTTTCCTGACGATCCCTGAGGCATCACCTTGCTGCCCCTGAACATGATCGCCGGCCGCTGACAAATCTGACCTGCCATTCTCCTTTCACCTTCTTCGCACTTGAATGTTAGAACCCCTTATGCCATATGTCCTATCTTGGTTGGCGATGATTTATTCCGAGTTCCCTTTCCCAGTCACCGGGATGGATCCGTTTGCCATGCACTTCGATTTTTCACCTGTGAATGAGTGCTTATGAATCCAAACTTGTACAACAGCAGAATCATCATCACGGTTCTCGAGTATTTGAAAGAAAAGCGTCCCGATGTTGATCTGGAAGGCATCCTGAAGGATGCCGGAATCCTTTCCTATGAATTGGAGGATGAAGGTCACTGGCTGACGCAGCAACAGGTGGATCGCTTCCGCGACGCCCTCATGGAACGAACCCAGGATCCCTCGATATTCCGCGAAGCCGGACGCTACATGTCCTCATCCCGGTCCGCCAAGGCCATCCGGCAGTTTGTCCTGGCGTTCCTTTCCCCGGTTCAAGCCTATTCCATGCTGACGAAAATTGCCTCCTATCTTAGTCGAGGCGCCACTTTTCAGATTCATAAACTTCGCCGAAATGCGGTAGAAATCATCGCGACCCTCAACAAGGGCGTCTCCGAACAGCCCTATCAATGCGAGAACCGCATGGGAAACATCGAAGCGGTCGTCCAGATCTTCACGGGCAAACTGCCTACCCTGGAACATCCGGCCTGTGTGCACCGCGGGGATGCGCATTGCCAATACCTCGTCAGCTGGGAAGAACCGAAATATCTGAAATGGTGGCGCCGAAGAAACTATCTTGCGATCCTGTTCATCTTGATGATCGCCCTTGGTTTTTTTCTTTTTCCCTCAGTGGAAGGGACGGCATACTTCGCATTGGCGGCCGCGGCGGTTGTCATCGTGATCGCCTTTTATTCCCAGCATCTGGAAAAAAAAGATATTTATGAAAGGACGGAAAGGCAGGGCGATGCCGCCAACCGTCTTCTCGATCAGATCACCATCAGTTACAACAATGCCCTCGTCGTCCAGGAAATCGGCCAGGCCATCTCCGGCATCCAGGACAGCGACAGCCTGCTGAAATATGTCATGGAGACGTTGCAGCGGAGGCTGAATTTCGACCGCGGCATGATCATGCTGGCCAGTCCGAACCTGAAAAAACTGGTCTATGTGAGCGGTTATGGCTACAGCCCCGATACCGAAGCCGTTCTGGAAGACATTCAATTCAACCTGGATCGCTCGGACTCCAAAGGTCCCTTTGTCGTCGCCTTTCGCGAGCAAAAACCCATCTTTGTAAACAATGTCAAAGATATCCAGGATGACGTATCGGCGCACAGCCGGAATTTCATCAATGCGCTGGGGGTGAGTTCGTTCATCTGCGTGCCCATCATCTACAAGGGAAAGTCGGAAGGGATTCTTGCGGTAGACAATTATCTGACCCACCGGCCCCACAATCAAAGCGAAGTGAATCTGCTCATGGGGATCGCCCCGCAAATCGGCATCAGCATCAACAACACGAAATTCCTCCGTCAGATCAGAGAAAGCGAGGAGCGATTCCGCACCCTCAGTGAAAATTCACCGGATATTATCTACACGACGGATCATAATGGATTGATTACCTATATCAATCCGGTGGCGGAAGAAATTCTGGGATATTCGACGGATGAAATAATCGGCCGGAACTTTTCGGACTTTTCAAAAGCCGAGGAAGGGGAAACCTTCAGGCGGATCTTTCAGCGCGTGTCGCAGGGACAAGAGACCTTCAAGAATCTGGAGGCGAAACTTTTCGCCCAGGATGGAACAGAACGATTTTTTTATCTCAGTGGCGCACCCAATTGCAATTCCCTGGGGGAAATCACGGGAGTTGTCGGAATCTGCAAAGATTTCACCGAGCAGCGCAAACTGGAAAGTCAACTTCAGCATGCTTCGCGAATGAACGCCATCGGCCGCTTGACCGGGGGCATTGCCCACGATTTCAACAATATTCTCCATGCCATGAACGCTTATAATGAACTATTGATCATGAAAAGGGATGCGGAGGACCCGGACTGGAAATACCTCATGACTCTCCAGGACCTGATCAAACGGGCAACGGACCTGGTCAGCAAGCTTCTCCTTTTCAGCAGAAAAACAGAAAGCAAGCTCGCGCCCATCGACATCAATGCCGAAATCAGAAAGTATCACGAACTGCTTGGCAGCACACTTCCCAAGTCCATTGAACTGCATTTAGACCTCGACAAGGATCTCCCTGTTGTCCAAGGGGATGCCGCGCAGTTGGGCCAGGTGATCATGAATTTGACGGTAAATGCGAAAGACGCCCTGCCCGAGGGGGGTCAAATCAAAATCGAGTCGAAGAGCATTGAATTTCAAACGCCTCAGCTTAGGAGCGGGGTGTCCATGAATCGCGGCCGCTATTCCATGTTTTCCGTTTCCGATGCGGGGTGCGGCATTGCAAAGGAAGACTTGACTCACATCTTCGAGCCCTTTTACACCACCAAAGAGGCCGGCAAAGGGACGGGGATCGGATTGGCCGTTGTCTACGGCATCATCAAGAATCATCACGGATTCATCTTCTGCACCAGTGAGCCTGGGCGAGGGACGTCCTTTGAGATTTACCTGCCCGCCCTGGAAGGGGAGCTTCTTGAGACGGACCGGGAATCCACCCGAAAAACGCTCTTATCTCCCGGGAAGGAAACGATCCTCCTGGTGGACGATGAACCCCTGCTGCTGGATATCAGCCATAAACTTCTTTCCCTGCTCGGGTATCATGTTCTGACCGCCAATTCCGGTGAAGAGGCCCTGCGGGTCATTCGCACGGAAAGAAGTCCGCTTGATCTGGTGATCCTGGATCTCATGATGCCGGGCATGGGGGGGGCAAAATGCCTCGCGGAAATGCTGAAAATCGATCCGTCATTGAAGGTCATTATTGCCAGCGGGTTTGCCGATAACGCCAGCCAACAGGAAATCCTTCAGGCCGGCGCGGTGGACTTCATTCAAAAACCTTTCCACATCCAGGACATCAGCAAAAAAATCCGGAACATCCTGGGTCAGGTGACGACTTCGGGGTAGGGGCGCATTCCCTTGCACAGAATCAGCGGCGTGTAGGTGAAGCGACGGGGATCCAGGAAAAACTTTTTGAAGTCCTCGATAAAGGCTGGTGCGCCGCCGGGATAGGAATGAAACAGGTCCTTCGTTTTCCTGATGCCGACCTCCAGCTTTTTCATCCAGTTGAAAATATCCGCCGGACGGGCATGGCCATAAATCAGATGGTGCGCCATCAATTCCACCTGGATATTCTCATAGTGCTGATCATAAAGGTAGGAATAAAGTTTTCTGCCGGCATACGTATCGAAATTAAACTCTGTGTCGAGATGGGCCATCAGCTTGGGCAGCAGGGAATTCATGGATTCGGGCATCTCATAATGGCTGAGGCAGTTGTAATCCAGGTCGATCAGGCAGAGATAACCGCCGGGCTTCAGCAGCATCTTTAAATTCCTGACAATTTCCGGGCTCTCTTTACGGAAGTATTCGAGAACAAAACGGATCCAGATCACATCGAACTGCCCCATCCCTTCGAGGGGCCCGGTCAGATCACGGCGGACAAATTCGATTCCCGGCCTGTCCCCGTATTCCCGTTTCGCATGAGCGATTCGTTCCGCTGAAGCGTCAACGCCCACGACACTGCCGACAGGCCCCACCATGCTGTGGAGAATCGCCGTGGTTTTCCCCGGTCCGCAGCCCAGGTCCAGAACGCGCAGCCCGGGCTTCACCCCGCACCAGCGTGCCTGTTTCTGTACGGCCGCTATATCTGTTTTTACATCGAGGCGAAAGGCTTCCTCGTCACTTTCCATCAGATAGGTTGCTTGTTTGTCACGGCTGACACGTTCCGGACTCTGGTGGCTGTGGATGATTTCTCCGGATTTTTTCAAATCGACGCCTCTCTATCCTTCTCTATAATCATGGGTGGGTCCTCAGAATTTGTAAGTGAAACTCAGGGCGAGTAGTTGGATGTCGGAATCGTACTCACCGTTGGCGGTGGCGCCGTAATGATTGGTCGATTTGGTCCGCTCTTCCTGGAGCTGATAGGCATAGGCCAGTGCCGCGGTGAAATTGCCCAGTTGCGCTTCGCCACCCAGGCAGAACAGATGGGTGTCGGAATCGGGGATCGCCGGTTCAAAGTTGCTGTCAGGAACGGGATTTTTGCCGTACAGATAGCCGGCTGTAACTGCGAAGGTATCGTTGAGGCGGTATTTTCCTCCCAAATTAACGGCGAAAGTCCCGCGCCAGTCACGGGGATAAACGACGGATGGCTGGTGGACGATCTGAATTTTCAGCCGGTCAAAGGACGACCAGTCCTCCCAGCGCATCCCCAGTTCCATGACCAGCCGGTCTGTGGGCCGGTAGGCGATCCCGGCGGAAACCTGCTGAGGGAGAGTAATGGTGGTGCTCCCGCTGATCCGGTGCGGCATGTAGCTTGGCTCGTCATGAAATTTCAGATCACCGTCGACGTCGATCTTAACTTCGCTGCGATAGGAGGCTCCCAGGGAAAAGGCCTTATTGACGTTAAAGAGGAAGCCGAAGTTGTACCCGATTCCGTCGCCGGAACCGTCAAATTTCTGGTTGATGTCAAAGGAGGGGCCGGGAATGGAGAAGGCCGCCGAGGGAATCCTGCTTTCCAGGGAAGACTCCAGGAACATGAAATCCAGGCCGGCCGCCAAGGAAATTTTAGGCGAGATCCGGCAGGAGATGACCGGGTTGATGTTGTACGTGGTGATCTCTGATTTGGTGGCGAGATACCGCCCTTCCCAATCGTCGTCCCAGGTCGTGGCCAGGCCGAAGGGGCTGAAAAAGCCGAGGCCGGCACTGATGAAATCGTTGAACTTGTGGGTGATATAAAACGTGCTGGGGAAGAAAACGTCATCATCTGTTTCCGTGGCCTTTCCCGTTGCGGCGCTCTTGAAATCCCGATCGGCAAAGATCAGGGTGGTCCCGATCTCCACCTGAGTGCCCGGCAGTTCATTGATCAGTGCCGGATTGTAGAAAATCGCCTCCGGCGATTCCCCATGGGCAACCACGGCAGATCCCTGCCCCAGGGAGGATGCCCCCTGGGTAAAGATGCCGAAGCCCGAGGCGAAGGAAAAGGAAGGCAGACAAAGCAACACGACGGTGACGATCCATAAAACGGAATTGGAAGTGAACTTTTTCATCTTGTACCCTTCTTCTTAAGTATGATTTTTTCCCCAATCAATAATTGTGCCATTCACTGGTTGCTCTCTTTTTTGCCGCAGCGCCTGGAAATTCAACGAGGTATTTCCCGGAAGCCTTTCGCCGCTCCCCATAAAGGCACCCGGGGCTGTGAACTTGCCGGGAAGGGGCAGCGTCGGGAAGGTAAAATAAAACCCGACTTTCTTCAACTGAAAAAAGGATTTGCTCTTAAAAGGATGGAAGCCGGCCGGCTCGCTGCCGGCCGGTGGCCGAGGAGGCTTTACGAAGGAAAGGGGTTTTCGAGATCTGAAGCGAAGAGGATAAAAGGAATGCCGGGGCAATGAATGGGGGGCCTTTCCCTTTCATTGCCCTTCGGTCCCTCCTCCAAATTGAATTTCCCGGGCATAGTCAAACTGGCGCTGCCAGGGAATATCCGGATGGACCCGGAGGAAGGTTTCCCTACCCACGATCCGGATCGCCTCTTCGTCAAGGCGGACAGGATGATCAGAGGCCAGAAAGCCCTGATCGGGATGGATGACGGGGTTTTCCCCCGGCCAGCAGTCGCATTCCGTGGTAATGTTCAACAGGGCGTTGATCAGTATGGAGCGCCCTTCAATCCGGCGCCAGACGGCAGCCGCCGTTTCGATTAGCTTCTCCTGGAAAACCGTGGCGTCCGTTTCCCAGGTGAGCTTTAAAGCAATGGAGGGGCAAAAGCCGATGCACTGGGCGCAGCCGATGCAGACTTCGAGATCGTAAAAGGGAAAGCCGTCATGGCGGAACTGCGCGGCGCCTGAAGGGCAGACTTCCACGCAGGCGCCGCATTTCGTACATTTCTCCGGTTCAAGGAGAGGACGGACATCGGCATGCATCCGTTGTTTCTGCGCCCGGGACGCGAAGCCCATGGACAGATTCTTGATGGCGCCGCCGAAACCGGCTTCCATGTGGCCTTTGAAGTGGGAAAAGATAACGAATCCCTCGGCACGGTCGAAGATATCGGCAACCTGCACCTCGGGAAAGTGGCGGTAAGAGGTTTTCAACGCGATGACGGAACGGCCGTCCATGCCGTCGGCGATGACCACGGGACCGCCGAGAAAGGATTCCGTGTAGCCGTGCTCCGTTGCGGTCCGCAGGGAATCATCGGCCTTTCGCCGCCCGTCGGAGTACAAAACGGTCGTGTCGAAAATGAAGGGGTCCACTCCGCCTTCTTTCAGCCAATGGGCGATTTCCCGGGCATAGGCGGGGGAGAGGAAACTCCGGTTCCCTTTCTCTCCCCAGTAAAGCTTGATCCCCACCCGGTCGCCCGGTCGGAAGGGCATCCCCACTTTCTCCAGCAGGCGCCGCAGTTCAGCAAGATGCGGTTCCTTTTCTCCGTCCAGCTTTTCAAACAGGATTTCCTTCATGTTGCCCTCTGCCATCCTTGTCGCCGGCGATCAGGGGGTAAGCTGCACCTGATCGCCAAAGCGCTCAGCCAGTGCGGTTGCCAGCGCCGCCACCGCCTGTTCGTCGGCAAACTCGACCATCAGCTCCCTGCCCGGTCCGACGATGAGCCGGCCATGCTTCCTCACCACTTCCGCGACGTCGTTTGGTTCAACCGTCCACCATCCCCGAGTCCGCTGCAGCAGTTCCTCCCCTTTCAAGTTCCGGGGGGTGACCAGCTCGATATCGCGAAACCAGGCGGTCCAGCCGACCTGAGCCGGCCCACGGAGGACCGGGCTGACGGGGTCGTGATAGATACGGCATCTTCCGAAGAGGCGCAGCCGAATCATGTCGCCAACTCCCGGATCTGCCGAATCCGTGGATTCTCCTGTCCGAAGGTTCCAGGCACGGGAAAGGGGACGCCGTCGCGTTCCATCAACCGCTTCAGAGAAACTCCGTAGAGCATTCCGGCTTCCTCTTCCGTCAATTGCAGGCCCTGCCGGATTGCGTTGGACCATGCCCGCTCAAAAAGCGGCCGGGCAGCCTCCCGCCAGCGGCGCAGCCTGGGATCGAAGGGGGAAAGGCCCGCATCCGCCAACAGGTCTCTTTGAGCGGTTTCCATCTGCGCAAAGACCCGCCTCATCCCGAGGATGGCCGGGTCATGGCCGAATTCATCCTTTTTCTCCATCTGTTCCCTTTGCTCCTCGCCTCTTATACTCCGGGTCGAGTCACCTCCACCCGTGATGAGCTGTAAATCTGAAAGGTGAAATTGAAAATACCAAAGGCCTCTCCAGGTGTCAATATGGGACAGGGGAAACCACAAGGCTCCGTCAAAGTCAGCCAGTTAAGGATAAATTTCAACTGTGTGCAGTTTAAAGCGAAATTCATATATTGAAGTTGTTCATTCCCAGCGTTAAAAATGAAAATGACTTGTTCTTGGGGGAAAACCGGGCGCCCGACAGAACATGATCCTGAATCACCAGGATCATGCACTTGCAATGAAGCGTGCCGCAATCGCCGTTAAGGGTGTTCATCAGCGATTCTAAGGGGGAAGGACTTGACCCCGGGGCAACGAAGCCCTTGATGACGCCTCGTCTCCGGGTCGTTCTCCCCGGGCGTTTTCAGCCCATTCCCCAGAGTCCGTCACGCAGGCCTGAATTCCGGGTGATGCGCCGAACAAGGGCCAGGCGAAGAAGATCCTCCCGGCCCCATAGCGAGAGGCGTTTCTTCGCCCGCGTCACTCCCGTGTAAATCAGTTCCCGCGTCATCAGCGGAGTATCCCGGTCGGATAATATCAGTAAAACCTCGTCAAATTCCGAACCCTGGCTCTTATGAACCGTCATGGCGTAAACCGTTTCGTGGGGCGGCAGCCGGAAGGGGGCAAACCGGCGGAAACCCTTCTCCGGATCCCGGAAGAAAACAGAGAAGCCTCCCCCCTTCCCTTCCGGGAGCGCCAGTCCCACATCGCCGTTGAAAAGGCCCAACCCATAGTCATTGCGGGTAATCATGACGGGACGGCCGGGATACCACTTCCCTTCCGCCGGGATCCGCCCCTGCTGCCGCAGCAGAGTTTCCAGCAGGGCGTTAATCCCTTGAGTGCCGAAAGGGCCCTGACGCAGGGCGCAGAGGATGCGGAACCGATCGTAGATTGCAAAGGAAAGATCGGGATCCCCCTTCCGGCCTGCTTCCCGCAGATACGCGTCGAAGTATGTCAGGATCTCCTTCTTCAGGGCGGCGGGAAGCGATGGGGCTTCGGGCAGGAGCCGCCACTCGAGGTCGGCAAAGCGGCTGGAATTGAGGAGGGAAAGGGCGCTCTCTGCGTTTCCCTCGTTGACCGCCCTGCTGAGTTGACCGATGCCGCTGGATGCGCCGAACCGGTAGTTGTCATGCAGCGAAACAATGCTGTCGGCCACAGCGGGAAGGGGTTGGCAGGGGATTGGAAGGGAAAAGGAGTCGCCCGTCAGGTTTCGGAGATCGGCAAGGAAAAGGGGGGTAAAAAAGTCGGTCAGATCGGCTGGACCGCACAGGTCTCCCAAAACGGCACCGGCTTCCACCGAAGCCAACTGGTCCCGATCCCCCAGCAGGATCAGCCGGCTGGCTGGAGACAGGGCCATCACCAGCTTGGCCATCAAGGGCAGATCCACCATGGAGGCTTCGTCCACGATCACCAGTTCATAAGGCAGAGTATTTCCCCGCTGGTAGCGGAAGGAGGGGGAGCCTGGAACGGCGCCGAGGAGCCGATGGAGCGTTTGGGCTCTTAGCGGTTGGCCGTCGAGGTTCAGGCCGTCATCCGTTTTTAGGATGGCCTCCTCCAAGCGGACCGCCGCTTTCCCGGTCGGGGCAGTCAGGGCGATGCGCAGGTTCCTGCCACGGTTCAACATCCGCAGCAGCGCGATGATCCGGGCAGCCGTCGTCGTCTTTCCCGTTCCGGGACTTCCGGAGATTACGGTGAAAGGGCGGCGCAGGGTTGCCAGGGCGGCGATTCTCTGCCAGTGCGGGGATGAGGCGTGCTTTTCGTCTTCCGGGAAAGTTCGCTGCAGAACCTCTTTCAGCCGCTGCCTGCTTTCCCCGGGTGGCGCCTCTTCGGGCAACGGCAGGGCGCCGCCCGGGAACTCGACGCTCTGGCGGACAAAGCGGATCAGAGCGTCTTCGTAAAACCAGTACCGGTAAAGGTACAGGCGAGACTTTCCATCGAGGATCAGGGGCTTGTATTGCCCCGGTTCCCCTACCGGGGTGCTTTTCCTCAGCGCCTCTTCCCAGTTTGAAAGCGTCGGGCAGAAGGGGATCGACTCGCCGGAAACCTGCCCGGAAGACTCCGCCCCTTCTTCCGGAATCTCAGGCAGAAGCGCCTTCCCGGCAAAGGCGGCGAGGTCCAGGCATACATGCCCGGCACGGCTTCCCTGGCTTGCCAGGGCGGCGGCAAGAAAAAGCGCCGGGTTGTTTCCGCCGGAGAGCCTCTCCAGGAGAAGGCCGAAATGACGGTCCAGAGGGGAAAAGAAAGGAGGGATGCTTTTATCGGGAGCCATCGTCGTTTTTCTCCCCATCTGGTGCGTTTTCAACAAGCGCGTCATAAAGAGCCGTCAGTCTGGCCTCGTCAGGCCGGTCGAAAAAGACGCCCGTCTGTGCTCCCCGGGTCGGATCCATGCCCCGGAGAAAGAGATAATAGACACCGCCGAAATGGGCCTCCACGCGGTACCCGGGAAGGCGCTGTTTCAGGTAGGCATGGAGAGCCAGGGCGTAGAGGTGATACTGGAGGATGTAATGCTTCCGGTTCATGACCTGCTGCAGGGCCTCGGGCGTGTAGCTGGACGGGTCGGCGCCCAGATCGTTCGTCTTCCAGTCCAGGAGATAATAGCGGCCGTCGAAGGCAAAGACGAGATCGATGTAACCCCTCAGCCATCCCCCAACGGGATTAAAGGAGAGGCGCTCCAGTTCGAGATCCCAGGAATCGGGGAGGCATCCGGGGGCTGTGCGGGCGAGGTCGGCAAAGAGGCGCTGCAGCTTTTCCGGGGTCAGGCGGCGGAGGGGAAAATAGAACCCCATCTCGCTGAGCCGCTTCTCCCGGGAGATGTCCGCCAGCCGAAAAGATCGCTCCTTCCCTCCTCCGGAGAGCGGAACGTTCAGGACATTCCGGATCATCGTCAGCAGGGCATCCTCCCAGCGCGGATCAAAGCCGGCCGCTGCCAAGGCTTCCGCCGCCTGCTTCCGCAGCGCCCCTTCTTTCCCTTCCCTGAAATCCAGGCGCTCCAGGAACCCGTGGACCAGATTGCCCGTTGCCGTTCCCGGGGGAAGATGAAGCCAGTCCGGCCGTTGCGGAGGGGAGGGAGCCTCCTCCCTTTCCCGTTCGGCCCCTTCCTGGGGGAGGTACGTCCCGAAGACCAGGGATGAAAAACTGGTAAAGCGCCACGTCCGGTCGATTTCCCGGGAAAAATGCCGGCAGACCGGCGCCTCTTCGGCGGATTCACTCTGGAAAGAACGGCAGGCCGACGGGACGGGAAGGGGCGATGCCTGGATGCATCGGGGCACGCCGGCCGCCATTTCCTGCACCTCCCGGAAGAGATCCTCCCCGGTTTGCTCGCGGTACGATTTCCTACAGGCCTTGAGTGCGGCAAGGGCCTCTTCCGGATGCTCCTCCTCTCCACTCCAGGCCTTGTTATGGAGGAGATACGCCGGTGCTGAGCTTTCCGCCTTGTTGAAGTGCCCCCACACCAGATAACAGCGCTGCTTGGCCCGGGTTAGGGCGACATAGAAAAGGCGGATGCGCTCCGCCAGCCCCTCCCGGTAGGCGCGCAGGGCGTGGCCAGGCTGGGGAGGCGTTCCCAGATCGCAGAGAAGCTGTGTCTGCTCGTCTCCGTCGTGGAAGACCGTTGTGCTGACGCGGTCATTATTGCCCTCCCCTTCCCAGAAGAAGGGGCAGAAGGCCACAGTATATTCCAGCCCCTTGCTTTTATGAATGGTCACGATTTTTACCGCCTGGGCATCGCTTTCAAGCCGGAGCTGATGCTCATCGGAGCGCGCCGCTCCCGGATCGCGCTGCCGGGAGAGCCATCGGATCAGGCCCCGCATACCCAGGTTTCTCTCCAGGCTCTCGTGATGCAGGACTTCCGCGAGGTGCAGGACGTTGGTAAGGTGCCGCTCCCCGTCTTGCCGGGCAAGGAGGCGGACCCGCACCTCTTCCGCCCGGAGCAGAAAGCGCATCATCCGCATGAATCCCTCCGCCCGCCACAGGTCATGGTAGGCCTGGAAGCGCGAGAGCCGCTCCTCCCACTGCCGTTCATCGGCTTTCAGGCGGTAGAGGTCCCCGATTCCAAGTCCCAGAAGGGGCGTGAGAAGAGCCGCCCCCAAACGCCCCTCGTCCGTCGGGGTTTCAAGAGCCCGCAGGAGGAGCTCCATGTTCGCCGCCTCGGGAGAATCGAACAGGTTTTCCCGGCTGTGCAGGACGGCCGGGATTCCCTGTGCCGCCAGGGATTGCCGGACAAGACGGGCCTCGCGGTTGGAGCGGACGAGGACGGCGATGTCCCCGGCGTGGAGGGGACGGCTTGAGATCATGGCCCTTCCCTGCGCTCCCGCTTCGAGGAGCCGGGCGATCTCCGCCGTCACAGCCCGGAGAATTCCCGGCAGCATGCGGCCTTTCGGCAGGGGTTTTCCTCTTTCGTCATTTTCGCCCCCAGGAACCATCCAGAGCTGCAGCGGCGCCTGTTCCGGCCCGTCGAAACCGGCCAGGGAAAGTGTTTCCCGATTTGCTGCAGAGGCCGCCTTCGAATCGGAAAAGGAGATGGCCTCAAAGACAAAGGGGTTCGGGTGGGAACGAAAGAGAAGATTGACCGCTTCCAGAAGGGCGGGCTCGGATCTCCAGTTTTCCCGGAGGGTATAGGAGCGGTCGACTTCCCTGGCCGCCGCCATGTAGGCGAAAATATCCGCCCCGCGGAAACTGTAGATCGCCTGCTTGGGGTCGCCGATGAGAAAAACAGGCGGCATGTCCCCTGTTCCCTGGCGCTCCGGCAGAAAGAGGGCGCGAAGAATCCCATACTGAACGGGGTCTGTGTCCTGGAACTCATCGATCAGGGCAGCCCGGTATTTTCTCCGGAGCGCGTCCGCCAGCACATTCCCCTCCGGAGCCTCCAGGGCATCCCGCAGCCGGAGGAGGAGGTCGTCGAAAAAAAGGATGTTGCGCCGGGTTTTATAGGCGGGAAGTTCGGTGTGCACCGCGTCCAGGAGCTCTTTTTTCAGGCCGAGGAGCAACCGGTCCAGCATTTCTTTCAGGGCCTCCCCTCTCTGGGCCACCTGACGGCAGGCGGTGAAGAAGGGATGCTCCGGGGGGGAGGCGTTTTTTTTGCACGCCGCTGCCAGCCGATCGGGGCAGAACCGGGGGAAAACGGCAGGAAGGGGGAACCAGGGCGCGCCGCCCTCGAAAAAAGCCTCCAGTTCATCGAGATAGCGATCCGTCCTGGCGCCTCCGTAGGAAGTCGCCTTCAGGGCGCCGTCATTCAAACGCAGGCGGACCGTCTCCCTGCAGTCTTTCCATCCTTCACGCAAGAGGTCCATCGCATCCCGGTAAGCGGAGAGGCGCCGCTCCAGGCTATCCCGGTCGGGAAGCTCCGGGTCGGGAACAAGGTGGACATCAGGACGGCGGGAGAGGGAATGAAGAAAGGCGCGGTAGGCCGGAAGGGTGTTGCCCGTGGAGAGGGCATAGGCGGCCACCTCCGGCGGGGCCTCGTAAAAATGGCGCCGCCAGAAGTCCTGGAGGATCGATTCCATAATTTTGTCTGAATCGGGAATCAGTTCGGCGTCAAAGGTCGTTGAGCTTTCAAAGGCGTTTTCCTGCAGCGTTCGCTGACAGAAACCATGAATGGTGAAGATGGACGCCTCGTCGAAGCCGCGCAGGGCCGCCGTCAGCCGCCTTCGGGCGACGGTCTTCCGGTCTTCCGCGGCCAGGCGTTCCAGAAGGGAGGAGAGGAAGGGTTCATCGGCGCAACCCGCCCGCAGGGCCTCCAGGGTACGGGACAGAAGACTGCGGATGCGGCTTTTCAGCTCTTCCGTTGCCGCAACGGTGTACGTCATGACGAGAATTTCACCGACCGCCAGCCCCTGCTCCACCACAAGGCGCAGAAAGAGGCCGCTGATGGCGTAGGTCTTTCCCGTGCCGGCATTGGCTTCAATGAGATTGCGCCCAGCAAGGGGGACGGTCGGAAGGTCAAAGGTTTCCATGATTTCTTACGAGGCCTTTTTCTCTTTACGGACCGCTTCCAGCAGCGGTCCGTAAACGGCCAGGGCTAGCTTGCGAAATTCTCCGTCCAGGGGGTCCCCGTCGCCGAAGACGAGCCGGTAGCTTTCCTCGCACCCCTCCCCGCTCCGATAGGGACTGCCCTCCCAGGCGGTCCGCGCCGCCTGCAGCGAGGATTCTTTCCCTTCCTGCGCCTGGGGCGCTCCCTTGATCCTCTGGGTGGCGTAAGCCAAGGAGGTTTCGGGAAAGAAGTGCAGGGGGCGACGAAGTCCCTCCCGGTAGAGGAAAAGGAGTTTTTCCACGATGCAGTGGGCGCCCGCTGTGGAGGGATAAATCCACGCCTCGCCCTTTCCCAGCAGAAGGCTCTCCGGGGCGTTCCCTTCCCGCTTTCGGGCAACCTGGAGGAGGAGATGCATCAGCCACAGCTTCAGGAAGTCCTTGCCCTTGAGGGTTGTATAGCGGTAATGGACGAGCCCCCGCGACCGAAGCCCTTCCAGCTTCCCGGAAAGGCGGAAACCGCCAACTTCCAAGTCGAGGTCGAAGGAAGAGCGGGGTTCCCCACGGAGGACCTCGGCATGGCGGTGGACAAAGGAGCGAATCTCACCGCTGACGGCAAGGAAACGGGATCGCCCCACCGCTCCATGGGGGAGAAGCCCCCCCGCCGAGAGGACCGGGTAGAGATCCTCCAGATTCCCCATAGCGATTTCCCGTTCCAGCAGAAGCTGCTCCACGCCGTACCGCTCCAGGCCCTCCAGTTCGAAGGGCTCGCTTTCCTCCGGTTCGCTCTCCGCTCCGGTCAGCCTCACCCCCAGCCGCCGCTTCAGGAAATAGCGCGCGGGAGAGCGGAAAAAGGCCACCAGGTCTGAGACGGAGACCTGCCTTTCCCCTTCCGTGGGCTCGGGAAGTTCCTCCCGTTCCCGTTCCGGGGTCGCTGCCCCAGGCTGGCGGCTCTGCAGGGCAAGCGCCGCCCGGCAGTTCTCAGGGGAAAAGCTGAAGGGACGGGACGATTGTCCCTTGAAATTGGCCGGGCTGAAGGCCTGGAGGGGATGAAAGGCAACGAGGAACGCCTCCGGGTCAGGCTGTCCCGGCGCCGATCCCCGGCGGATCGTGTCGAGGAGTTCACTGACCACAACCGAGGGGGGAATCCGGCTGTTGTCCGCCATGCTCTGGCCGACATAGCTGAGGTAGAGGATCTCCCGGGCGGAGAGGAGGGCTTCGAGAAAGAGATAGCGGTCGTCATTTCTCCGCGAGCGGTCTCCCGGCCGGTGATGGCGGGCCATCAGATCGAAGCCGGGGACCAGCGGCCTTCTCGGATAATCTCCGTTGTTCAGGCCCAGAAGACAGATGACCCGGAAGGGGATGCTCCTCATGGGAAGGAGGGAACAGAAGGTGACTCCCCGGCTGAGAAATCCGGAATCGCCTTTCGGCTCGTAGAACTGCTCTTCCAGCCAGGACCGCAGTACGGCGAGACTGATCTTTCCCGTAAAGTCCGTTTCTTCCTGCAGTGCCCTCAGCTCGGAAGGCAGCCGACGCAGGATGCCGAGGCCCTCTTCATCGGCCTCGCCGCCCTGGAAAAATCCGACACGGATTTCCTCCAGGACCTGCCCCCACTCCGCGGGCGTTCGAGACTCCGCCAGGCTCTCCACGGTAGCAAAAAGCCGTTCCGCAAAGGTTGCCAGCGTTCCGAGAAGCGATGGCTCGTTCCCTTCCCCGATTTCGAAGGGCAGGATTCCGCAGAAAAGCTCATCCTCTCTGGCCGGAAGGGCATAACCCAGGAGGAGGCGCTCCAGTCCCCATCGCCAGGAGTTGGTCGCGATCCCCGGCAGCCCTTCCCGCAGGCGACTGCGGCCGTCGATTCCCCAGCGGATACCGCAATCGGCAACCCAACCCGCAATCCGGTCGACGTCCTCTTCTGTCAAGCCGAACCGGTTCCGGATGGCGTCCACTTCAAGCAGGGAGAGCACCTCACCGGCGGTAAGCCGCCCCAGCGGCAGCTTCAGCAGGGTGAGAAGTCCTTCCAGGAGCGGGCTGCCGCCGATTCCCGTGCGGTCGGCGATGTGGTAGGGAATTTTCGGCGGCGCCTCCGCAGGGGGGACGACGGGATCCGTCGTGTCGAAAACAGCGGCAATAAACGGGGCGTAGGCCTCGATGTCCGGAGCCATGACCACGATGTCGTGAGGCTGCAGGGTCGGGTCCTCTTCCAGGAGAGCCAGCAGCGAATCGAAAAGCACTTCCACTTCTCGCATGGGGCTGTGGCAGGCGGAAATCTGCACGGAACGATCGAGGGGAATCCCTTCCCCCATCCGCTCCCTCAAATTCAGGATATCGGACTGAATCGCAGCCAGGAGCGAATCTTCGCCCGGTTCGGTGTAAAGTTCCTCTTCCCGGCTGGGGAAATCGCTTAGATATGACCAGAATTCCCGTCCGAGCGTGCCCAGGGAAGCCAGCAGGCTGTTTCCTTCCTCCAGGCAGAGTGCGCCTTCGTCGGGCCCCCTGTCGTCCCGCCCTTCACTCAGCCCTTCGTCCCGCCGGTCGGCGATTCTTAGCAGGCGCCGGGAAATCTCCCGAGAAGAGCGGATATCGAACCAGAACTCGCGGGAAGGGTTCAGCAGGAATAAATTCACCTCAAGAAAGGGGGAAACCGCCTGGAAAATTTCCAGGTAGAAGGGGGGGAGATAGGAAATGCCGAAAAGGGAGAGGCGCTCCGGCAGGCCGGGAAAAGCCGCTCCCTCCTGCCCAAGGGCCTCATGGAAAGACCGGCGGAGAGCCGCCGGATGGATGGTCCTGCCGTCGGCGGCAAGATGATGCCAGAGATCGGCCTGCCATCGTTCCTCCTCGTTTTTGATGATCCCCTGCTCCCAGTTCAGAATCATCTCCGGACGGAAAATCAGATACTGGTCGAAGAGCTGTGCGATCTTCCGCGACAGCTGGTAGCGCTTAAGCCCCTGGTCGTCCCGGGCGAGGTAGGCCGACAGGGGTTCAAATCCGGGGCGGGACGAACAGGCGGCAAGGAGATCATGGATCCGCCACGCGGCGAGCTCCGGGTCGAAAACGCGCTGCGTCTCCCCTGCCGGCAAAACGGCTTGAAACAACTCCTGAATAATCGCTCGGGGAAAGGGAAAGCGGACATTGGCGCAGATGCCGGAGGCGGCGGCCAGTTGCATGGAAACCCAACGCTCCATACCCCTGCTTTGGACGACAAGAATCTCCGGCATAAAGGGGGACGCAGGGGGATTCGTCAGGACCGCGGCCAGCTTTCCCGCCAGGTTTTCCATGCGGTTGCCGACAAAAAGGTTAAATCCCGTCACTGGAGTTCCAGCCCTCCTTTGCGCTATTCCCGATCCGGTTTTTTTTCGGAACTGTCAACTGCGGCGTTGTCGGTTTCGAAGAGAGCCGACAGGTCACTGAGATATCGACACAGGGGGATGCGCTGGATGCGCTCCTCTTCCGGAATGTAAAGGGAATGGGGAAAGGGGAATTCCGGAGTTCCGTGATCGCCTTTGCCGCCGGGCGAATTCTCGTCCATGAAGTTCACCTGCCTCTGTTGAATCATTTCAGGAAGATCGACCAGCCCGCTTTCAGTGATCCGGGCAGGAGATCCAGGGCGCCCGATGCCTCGGAGACGGGAGAAAACCCGCAGACCCGGCAGTTGATCCGGCCTCGGCTCTTGACGTAGCAGCCGCGGGTGATCGTGCCGTCGGGATCGACATTGATGAGAAGGTCGTCATGGCAGCGCCAGTCATTCCGGATCATGGCCCGGAGCCGTCCGGCCGAGTTGAGGATGGGGAACCCCTCCTTCTTCATGCCGATCAGCGCTTCCAGGACCTCTTTCCGTTCGACCTCGGACAGCGCCAGCGGCGCCTCTCCCTGTCCATAGGGATAAAAAAGCTGAACGGTCATCCCACCAAAAGCCCTCACTTCCCGGAGCTGCTCCAGCAATGGCCGGATGTCGCGGCGATTCTCCCGGTTGATCGTGAAGTGAGTGAACAGGCGACGATGGCGCGATGCCCGGAGATTTGCCAGCACCCGGTCAAAGGACGAAGAACGAAGGCGGTCATGGGATTCCTTCAGTCCGTCCAGGCTGACCCAGAGGACGTCGGCTGGAACGTCGAGGGGATAGGTGCCGTTGGTCGTCACGGCGACACGGGGAAAAAGGGTCCTGGCGTAACCGATCAAGTCGCGGATGTCCTTTTGCCCATCCCGCCACAGGAGCGGCTCTCCGCCCTCAAAGACGACAATGAGAGTCCCCTGGCGCCTCAGGGCTGCCAGGGAGGCTCTGGCCACGGGCCAGCTCATGTGGGCCCCCTCCTCTGCCGCGCGGCGATGGAAGGGACACTGCAGGCAGGAGAGGTTACAGCGGTACGTCACCTTGAAACTGGCCAGCAGCGGAACTTTCCGTCCCAGGATCTTTCTCCGGAGGAAAAAGGCGCCGAAGGGAAGGAGGCGGCGAATCGGCTTCTCGATCCGCCTTTCTTCAAAGGGCTTGTCCGCCTCGATGGCATTTGCGCGATCAAGACTTCCTTTTATGCTGCTGAAGTGTTGGATGCTTTTTCCGAATGGGGATGAAAGGGACGGACGGTTCGGCCCGCCCACCTCCGTCTGAAAGGCAGTTGGCGGAAAAGCGGCTGTTTTATCCTTTAATGCAATCACTTTTCCACAGGCAGTCGCTTTCACAGGTCTCTTTCGTCTTAAAACAGGGATCGTTGCCCTCTTTGATCTGGATATCCCGAATAATCTCCAGTTTGGAACGGCCCACCCGGGTATCGATCCCCCACAATTTAGCTATCTTTCTTATTTCCTGAATTTTCATTCTTCCCTCTCCTTTTTTGGGTTGTTAAACAGATGAATTTACGAACCTATGAATTACCGGCGGAAACAAAAATGAACAGCTTATTTTGTGATTTAATTTTTAATAAGATAGAGCATATGCATGGGCGTGTCAAACAGAAAGTAAGGGGAGTACCCTCTCTGTGGGCAACTCACCGGCCCCACTTGAGCTTGGCATACAGCATTCCGCAGCCCAGAACCAGGGCGATGCCGTTCCAGGTGATGACTGAGATCAGACCCTGGAGGATGCCGTAGAGCAGCCAGAGGGCGATGCCGAGATTCAGGCACAGGCTGAAAGCCAGGCTGATCTCATGGGCGCTCTTCAGCTTGAAGAGCCGCCATACCTGCGGAACCATTCCCATGGTCGTCAGTAAGCCGCCGACAAATCCGATCAGTTCCTTCCAGTCCAAGTGGATTCTCCCTTCCAATCGGAGCTCCCCTCCCCCATCACCCAAGCGCCTTCAGCGCTTTGGGAATTGTATCGGCGGGGCTAACCTTGTACCAGGCTTCCAGTATCCGACCTTCCTCGTCAACCAGGAAGGAGGACCGGATGATTCCGTGGTATTTTTTCCCATAGAGGCTTTTTTCGCCCCAGACGCCGTAAGCCTCCGCTACGGCGTGGTCCGGATCCGAAAGCAGGGGAAAATTCAACGCGAGTTTATCGCTGAACTTCTTCTGCAACGTGTTGGAGTCGGGGCTTATCCCCAGAGTTTCCACGCCCAGGGCATTCAACTGCGATTTTGCGTCCCGGACCGCTTCGGTCTGTTTCGTACAGCCGGAAGTTCCGGCCTTGGGATAGAAATACAGAAGAATCTTCCTCCCCTTGAAATCACCGCTTGTTACCGCATTTCCGAATTGATCCGAAAGACGGAACTCCGGCGCCAAATCGCCTTTTTTCAACTGTGTCATCGGCTGAACCTCCGAAAATGAACTTCCACGAGGGCGTATTTCCTCCCGCTCATGGACCTCAAACATAGCACAGAGCGTGACATCCGTCCGCCCTTTTCTGCGATGAATATTTTTTCCCAGGCTTATTTCCCTTCAGTAACTTGCAGTTGGGGAGTACGGACAGGATGGGAAAATAGAAAGGCCTCATCATGGAACGGGACTTGCTAATTTAGGAATTGTCGAAGTCAGGACACCCGTTGAGCGCAGCGGCTAGGTTGTGGAACGGACACAGGAAAGGCGGATTGCCGAACGGAGGACGACATTCCTTTGGCCGTCTAAAATTCGACGATTCCCTGATCAGGAATTTTCAGCAGTCCGTGGGCGGTTTCAACAAAGGATCGTTCACGGGCGCAATACAGGGTCGCGGTCTTTTTTAAGCTCAGATATGGCCGTGGCAACCTTTTGGCTCTTTTGAATCAGGCCCCGGGCCGGATGCTTTCATAGGAGGACAGGAGCTTCACTTACTCTTGGAAAGGCCATGCCGTCAACATGGCTGTGAAAATCCGACCGCGAAAACCGGGTGATCGTGTCACAGGCGGAAGCGGCTCAGGATTCACATCTTTTCTTTTTTATGAAAACGGACAATATCGAGTCGATTCTCAATGAAAATTCTTCCACGGATTCAGGGGCTTTCCGTTTGTGGGCTGCCGTCCTGCTGGATGCCGTTCTCACGCTGAAGGGAGAACGGTTCGGATCGAGAGAACTGGCGGAGTCCTTCATCTTTGATACCGGCAATGTCTTTTTCGAGCTGACCTGTGTGCTGATGAACATCGAACCTTCTCTATTCAGGGAGCGGATGAATCGCGAGATTCTGAGCGCCCACCGGATCGAGGCTTGGCGTAATCACGCAAGGCTTAAGGTTCACGTCCAGAACGCATTCTGATAAAAGTTTTCCGAATGCCAAGGCGATGTTCTCCACTGCCGCAGCCAAGGGAAACCTATGGTCAATCGAAGCCCAAAGAGGGCATGGCAGGCAGAAACCCGCTTCGCTCCCACATTCTGCCTGCCTCCGCGATGGAGATCCCCTCTTGGACGCAGTGCTCGCCGTCACGCGTTCTTGGACGAAGTATGCGGCACCCATAGGGTCTGGCCTGCCACGGAAGTTCACAGCCTTTTTCCCTGAGAAAAACGCATCCCGCCTGCCGCTTTCGATCCTTGTAATGGGGGCGGACGACCCGGGCCTTGAGGTCCGAGTCCAAAAGCAGGATGATTCCGTACTTGCCGCTGTTGAACGCTGCCTCAACGGCCGCGGCGGAGCCGAACTCCGATGGCAGACAGTGGCCTGGCTGCAGCCGGCAGCATTTTCCCCGGCAGCGCTCGCACATCTCCGTTTCCCGGTAGCCCTCCAAAGCTCCCTCTTTTCCCATTCCGCTCCCCGATAAGGGTGCAATCTCTCTTGACATGGATCTTTCCTCTTTCTTTGTCCCCTTTAAACAGCTAAAAGGCCGGAATGTCCTGAGTGCATGAGAGACCGTCGAATTTTGCTCCCTTCGCTTCCAGACGTTAACCGGCGCCTGTCCACCGTTGGATTCCTGTCGGCGAGTGACAGAAGATTTCATTGATTGTTTATCATAAAAGAATCAAAAGTCCACTCACCCTGAGCCAGGACATCCCCTCCATCATTCATTGCAGCGGATTCTCGGGGGTAAAATACGAATTGACAAAGCAAAATGCCATCCTCTATACTTATGCAGAATTTTCAGCAATTTATCATACTAAAAACACAACCAAAACGGCAGTCAATTCAGAAACAGCAAAGGGGGAAAAGAAAATGAACATCAAGGACCTTCTTGGAGCGATGGTGCAATCCGGAATGTCGGCTTCGTCCAATGAACGCATAAAAAACTCTTTAGGTGGCGGTGGTCTGCTGGATAATATCGGGAGCATGCTGGGAGGATCATCCGGACAGACCGGTGGCGGC
>CAZKRB010000009.1:0-2324 GCA_964555065.1 uncultured Syntrophus sp. | reverse complement strand
CCGGTGGCGGCCTTGGCGATTTGCTCTCCGGCATGCTGGGCAGTGCGGGACAAGCGGCGGGCGGAAACAAGAATCTTGCTATCGGCGGCCTGGGGGCCCTGATTGGTTCCCTTCTGGGCGGCGGCGGGAAATCCCTCGGCGGGGCCGTAGGCGGCGGCTTAATGGCCGTTCTGGCCAGTCTGGCCTTCAACGCCCTGAAAGGAAGCGGACAACAGAACCCATCTATACCGGCCGGCCTGCTGGAACCACAGACGGAAGGTGAACAGGCCGAGATGGAACAAAGCTCGGAGCTAATTTTGCGTGCCATGATCAATGCCACCAAATCTGACGGCGAGATCGACCAGAATGAAATTGACCGGATGGTTGGAAAAATCAGTGAAAGCGGGATTGACGAGGAAGGCCGGAGCTATTTAATGACCCAGCTGCAGCAGCCGATGGAAACGGAAGCACTGGTGGCCGCGGCACAGGGCCGACCGGAACTTGCCGCGCAGATCTATGCCGCCTCTCTGTTGGCCATTGAAGTGGATACCCAAGCAGAGAAGGATTACCTGGATCAGCTTGCTCAAGGGTTGGGTTTAACGCCTGAAATCACACAACGCATTCAAGAGATGGTCGGCCTCAAGCAGGTGTAGCCGAAAATGGCCCGATGCCTTCCACCGGGATGGCATCGCAAGCGTTGAGGCGGGTTGGAGAAGATTCCCGGCAAGTGGGTGCGAACACATAACGAGGACTTGACCAGGATTGGCTGAGTCCTCGTTTGTATAAGTGGTTTGTACGGGCGCCTTGAACATGCGGCTAACGGAATAAAAATCCTTTGGTTCCGTTAATCGCATCAAGTTTTATCAAATGTAATTCACTGAAATATTAAAATTATTTGCTGGCGAGTCGCGGGCTTTCGCTCCGTACTAAAAGGATGGGGCCTCTATCTGGCTGGTTTCTGAAAGAAGATTGATTGTTCAGCTCTATCCAGTTGATTTCCTGTTAACTCCTCTCCATGCTGAAGCTGGAAGCTTAAAATAAAAAAGGCTGAAGGGCTATAATCTTGGCCTTATGAATAGTGTATGTAAACTGTGGCCAACCGTACCTTTGCTGTCAAAGGCGACCGTGGTCGTTTGACCGTTGCCATCATTTCCGATGACTGTCCGTGCATCCATCCCCATCCACGGGCCTTCCGGCTGACGAAATATGCCCACCGTCAAATCTACGGGCACATAAGTCCATTTTTTAAAATCGAGTTCTGCACTGATCCCGTTGGCAGAATCAATCATCAAGACAAGAGCATCCAGCCCATCCATTTCCTGATTCTCAAGAAGTGGGATTCGCGGTCTGGTCCAAACCGTTGCCGGACCCAATGCATCAAATCCTCCTCTGGCAAACCTCCACTCTAGTGCCTCTATATAAGGGAAGTTGCCAAATATGGGGGAAAAATCCTGAGGTTGCGCTTCGGGAAGTAAGGGTATTTCGTATAAATCCGGGACGATACCGGTTATGCCAATTTCAGAGTGAATACGCCATGCATGGGCAATCAAATAAGTTTTACCTTCTGATCGGTATTCTCCCCGGAGAAGCTCTATTCTTCTGCCACTTCGCACAACCTCAACATTAATCTCGCATGGCTTGAGTGGAACCGCGCTTAATATTTCAATCGTGATCCTGATGATTCTAAAATTATCGGGTGAGGGCTGCGTTCTTAAGACATGCGTCAAGAGTGACGATGGCGGCCCCCCGTGCTGAAAATCCGGAGACCAAGGGCCTTGAGTGGCGACACTTGGTTCAAATTCGCATCCAGTTTTTTTTCTGAAAAATGCAGACGGCAATTCGGTCATAATTTTCCTGTCAGCTTACCACTCGGCTTGGGTTCCATGAAACGATGTTTTTGCATTCTGAATTGCTTTTATTTTCCAGGCTTGCCGCGTGGTTATCCGGCAGCGCGAGGGGGACAAACAAATACATCAATAATGATTGATGATAAAATATAGCATAAAGCGAATGAAGGAAATAACAAGAATTTCAGAAAGAAAATCGGAACCGTACGGTGGTCTGGGGGGGCAATTTTGGGTCAGCACAGCCAACAGTCAGACGATTGAAACCCTCGATCTGGATCACCCGGTTGCCCATAACTCCCAATCGAATGAACGCGGAACAGAAGAAATGAGTCAAAGAAAAGATTCCTGACCAATGTCGAGTGGTTAACCCGGTTTGTGTCCTGTTCCTGTATTCAAAAAAAAAAGAGGCTGCGATTTATCGTAACCTCTTGATTTATTTGGTCGGGGCGGGGTGATTTGAACACCCGACATCCTGCTCCCAAAGCAGGCGCGCTACCA